>JBIIMD010000045.1:0-8026 GCA_044232525.1 Candidatus Nanopelagicales bacterium
TTCAGGCGTAGTCACAGGCGATCTAGGAACTTCATGGGTCACTGGTTCTTCAGTAACTTCAGAAATCATTACAACTTTGCCAATCACGTTGCAACTAGTTGTTTTGTCATTTGTCCTTGCCATGGCGGTGGCAGTACCAGTTGGCGTTGCAACTGCAAAGCGCCCCGGTGGAAAGCTAGATAAATCTGTTTTTGGTTACGGACTGTTTGCCGGAGCTCAGCCTGAATTCTGGTGGGCTCTAATGTTTACGTTCTTCTTCTACTTCCAACTTGGGATCGCACCAGCACCACTTGGTGTCTTGGACCCGTTGATGGTTGCGCCAGAAAAGGTGACAGGATTTATCCTGATTGACTCATTAATTACCGGTCGTTTTGACGCGTTTTTCAATGCACTCTGGCATTTATGGCTACCGGTAATGACTCTGGCATTTATTTTGTCGGGACCAATCATCAAGATGACTCGTCAAAGTATGGCTCGAGTACTCAGTAGTGAATTCATACTTTATTCTCGCGCCTCTGGTCTAAGCAGAAAACAAATTGCCCGATCCACACTTCGCGCTAGTTTGCCACCCGTTCTAACTCTTACTGGAATTCTTTTTGGATTCATGTTGGGTGGAGCAGTTCTAATTGAGCAGGTGTTCTCATTGAACGGACTTGGTTCATACTCAGTTCGAGCAGTATTGAATTTAGATTACCCAGCAATTCAGGGAACAGTTTTAGTTATTACGATCATTTCATTAATTGTTTACCTGATTCTTGACTTAGTTTTAGTGTTTACTGATCCGAGAGTGAAGGCACAATGACAACGCAAACAGCTCAAGCTCTTGATGTATTTAAGGCTAAGCGCTGGTATCAAGATGGCCTGTTACTCGCAGGCGTAGTCATAGTTGGTACGGCATTGTTCTTAAGTGTCTTTGGCTATATCATCGCGCCATATGATCCAGGCACACCAGTTGGTCCAATTTCACAACCGCCTTCGCGTGAGTTTTGGTTTGGCACAGACTCTTCCGGACTGGATGTTTTCAGTCGAGTTATTACTGCACCAAGAATTGACGTCACTTTGGCAGTCAGTGCTGCACTTCTGTCGGGACTGATTGGAACTTTGATTGGACTTGGAACTGGGTTTTATGTGGGGCGCTTCTCATCATTAGTTATGAGAATTTCTGATGTTCTTCAGGCATTCCCAATTTTCATCTTGGCTATGGTTCTTGTAGCACTAACTGGTCGAAACTTAATCAATCTAATCTTTGCGCTAACTTTCCTTTATACCCCAATCTTTGTTCGCCTAACTCGAACTGAAGTTTTAACGCAAAAAACTAGAACTTATGTTGAAGCGGCGCGTGCTACCGGAAACTCAGAGTGGAAGATCGCCCTAAAGCATGTACTTCCTAACTCCCTTACCCCTTCTTTAATTCAACTTTCAGTTACCGTTGGGTTTGGAATCTTGCTGACAGCTGGACTTTCATACATTGGCGCAGGTGTCAGACCACCTACGCCTGAATGGGGATTGATGATTGCAACAAGTGCACCAAAGTTGATTTTGGGTGAGTGGTGGGCTTCGTTGTTCCCTGGAATTGCAGTTTCACTTACGGTCTTTGGTTTCGCTTCCCTCGGTAATGCCCTTGAGAGACGAGTTTCCTCACAATGACAAAACCAATTCTTGAAGCGAAAAACATAACGGTCTCTTATGCGACGGATGCTGGTCCGGTTACTGCCGTTAGAAATGTCAGCCTCACGTTATTTCCAGGTGAGATCGTAGGACTGATTGGCGAGAGTGGTTCTGGTAAATCTTCACTTGCCTTGGCGATGCTTGGTCTAGCCAGATTCCCTGGAAAACTCGAAGGGGAAGTGCACTTTGATGACAAAGAGCTAGTTGGACTAGAAGAAGATAGTGCTCGTCTGCTAAGAGGCAAAGACATCTCTTTGATTACTCAAAAGCCAAGACAATCTCTGAACCCGTACCTAAACGTAGGTACTCAAATTAGTCGCGTTTATCGCTCACATACGGAAGCGACTCAAGATGAGGCTCTGAAACACGCGGTTGTCTTGCTTGAGGATGTTGGCATTAACGATGCCGAGCGACGCATTGATGCCTACCCTCATGAACTTTCCGGTGGAATGGCGCAGCGCGCCTTAATTTCAATGGCTTTGAGTTCAGAGCCAAAACTTTTGATAGCTGATGAGCCAACAAGTGGTCTTGATGTAACGATCCAGGCACAGTTCCTAGATCGAATGTGGCGAGCTGCTCGAGATCGAGACATGACAGTTCTTTTGGTTACTCAAGATGTTGGCATCATTGCTAACTATTGTGACCGCACCATAATCATGGAAGACGGCGTTATTACTGCGGTACGAAATACCAAGGAATTCTTCGCTAATCCAGACAATGCATATGGTGAACGGATTCTTAAGTTAGCGAGAGCAGAGCGAACTTCTTTAACTGCTCCAACTAACGCCACAGGTGACATCATCAAGGTTTCTGATCTACGTAAAACCTTCAAGGTAGATGGCGGAAAAGTTCTTCAAGCCGTAGACAATGTTTCCTTCAATATCAAGAAGGGACGCTCTCTTGGATTAGTTGGAGAAAGTGGCTCAGGCAAGACCACTGTAGGACGAATGATCCTGCGCCTGCTGGAACCAGACAATGGCACGATTGAACTGGACGGCGAGAACATATCGGAACTTTCGCTTAAGGAATTCAATCAACTTCGATCAAAGATACAAGTTGTTTTCCAGGATCCATTTGACTCACTAAACCCAAGATGGCCAATTTTCAAGAGCATTGAAGAGCCGCTCAAGTTACATACCAAGATGACACAAAGTGAGCGCAAGGACAGAGTGCTCGAAGTAATGGCTTCAGCTGGCCTGGATACGGACAGCGCTGACCGTAAGCCAATTGGACTGAGCGCTGGCGAACAACAAAGAGTTTGTCTTGCCCGAGCCTTGGTTACTAGGCCAGAGTTTGTGGTCTTAGATGAGCCAACTTCCGCTTTGCCACCGGCAGCTCGTGCCGAATTGATCTTGCTTTTGAAGGATCTGCAAAAGCAACTTGGTTTGTCATTTGTCTTTATCTCGCATGACCTCAGCACCGTACGTGAACTCTGTCACGATGTAGCGGTTATGTACCTGTCGCAAATTGTTGAGGTTGGAACTACCGAGGAAATATTTGCTGATCCAAAGCATCCTTACACTAAGGCGCTGTTGGACTCGGTACTATTCCATGATCCGAATAATCGTCGGGTAGATAAGGCCCGCTTAACTGACTTGGAAGGTGAAATTCCAAGCCCAGTCGATTTGCCGAAGGGATGCTATCTGGCAGGACGCTGTCCATATGTGGAAAAGCGTTGTACTGACGAAGTGCAGACTTTAACAATTACGGACGGAAGACAATCTGTGCGTTGTTGGAAAGCATCTGAAAATGTCCCATTTGGTAATTCCTGAAATAGCCATCAAGAAATAATGCGATGAGCAATGCACGAGTAGTGATCATTGGGGCCGGTGCCTCGGGCGCAGCATTTGCCTGGAGGCTCGCATCGCAGGGCATTAAGTCAGTTTGCCTAGAACGAGGCGACTGGCTAGATCCTAAAGATATCCCAACAGATCAACCAGATTGGGAATACCGTCGCATCACAGACTTTTCGCCAAATCCAAACGTTCGTAAGGGAGCATCGGATTACCCAATTTTGGATGCAGACAGCGAGATCAAACCGCTTTTGTATAACGGGGTCGGCGGCAGCACTTTAATGTGGTCAGCGCACACTCCCAGATTTCGTCCCTCAGATTTTCGTATCAAATCCCTAGATGGTGTTGGTCATGATTGGCCAATTTCATACTGGGATTTAGCGCCTTATTACGAAATTAACGACGCCATGATGGGAACTACAGGTGTCGCTGGAGATCCTGGAAATCCACCGCGGACTCCTCGCGATACTCCTGCCATGCCGTATGGACCTGTTGGTACACGGATGGCAAATGCAGCAACAAAACTTGGTTGGCACTGGTGGCCGAGTGACGGGAACATTTTGTCGACTGATCACGGTGGCCGCAAGGGTTGCAATAACTGTGGGCCGTGCGAAATGGGCTGCAGCATTGGGGCGCGTAGTTCCGTCGACATAACTTATTGGCCGGCGGCACTTGCAATAGGAGCTGAATTGGTTACCAATGCATCAGTGTCACACATTGAAGTTGACCAAGCTGGCAAAGCAAAACGCGTAATTTGGTTTGACGCAAATGGTAAAGAGCAAGCGACGGATTGTGATTACGTTGTCCTGGCTGCAAATGGAATTGGATCACCTCGAATTCTTTTGAATAGCGTAAGCAAGTACTTTCCAGATGGCCTAGGTAATTCATCGGGACAAGTTGGGAAGAACTTTATGCTTCACCCAATAGCTGGGGTTACTGGAGTATGGGATGATCCAGTTCAAAGCTGGGCTGGTAATGACGCCTTTTGTTTATTAACTCAGCACTTCTACGAAACTGACCCAAATCGCAATTTTGTTCGAGGCTACGAAATGCAAGTAACAAGAGGTCAGGGACCCTTGATCTCTGCGCTTGGGGGATTTGGACTTAATGTCCCATGGGGTAAGGGTCACCATGAAAGGTTCGATCAGGTTTTTGGACATGTGGCTACGGTTGCAGTTACCTGCGAAGATCTGCCAGTTGACACAAATTATGTATCAATCGACAGTTCGATCACAGATCGTTTTGGAGTTCCATCGGCGGTCATGAATTATCAACTAGAAGACAATTCGGTTCGAATGAAATCACATGGAATAGACAGTGCAAAGGCTTGGCTGGAGGCCGCAGGTGCCAAGGAAGTATTAGTCAATCCATTGTTATCGCAAGCAGGTTTTCACTTAATGGGTACTGCACGGATGGGAAATGATCCAGAAATTTCTGTAGTTGATCAAAACTGCCGATCACACGAAGTACCAAATTTACTGGTTATTGATGCCGGGGTTTTTGCAAGCAGTGCTGCGGTAAATCCAACACCAACTCTGCAGGCCGTTGCACTGCGAGCAGCAGATCAACTTGTTAAGGCGGGGATCTAATGGTTTCAATTGCCCCTGATATTCAAAAAGCCTTCGCGGACACTGTGTTACCTGGTTCTGGCCGTTGGCCAAAAGCATCGGATGTCTTGAGTTTCCCAAACTCATTCCTAGCAGATTTCGATTTGCCTGAATCTGCACTGAAACTTGAAATCTGGACTCGACTATTGGATGCAGATGAGGAAAATAGATTTGAAATTTGCAAAGAACTAGAAACGATACATCCAGAGATTTTTCAGGCCCTGCTTCCAAGAGTATTTGCGGCTTACTATTCAAATCCAAAAATTTTGGATTTGATTGAAGCGAAGCATAGTTATCCAGCTCGTCCGCCGATGCCAATTGGCCAGGTGTTCCTGACTACTCAGGCACCTCTGGTACTTCCGCCTGCAAAGACACCGTTGTGGCGAAAAGACGGAACTGACGTCGCAGAAAAGGTTTACACACTGCAAGAAAAAAATCCTAATAAAACCTGGTCACTAGAGGAGATAAAGTCATGGCATATGTAATAGTCCTGTTTAATTTAAAAACTACAACTGACGTTGCAGCTTATGAATCTTGGGCGCGAACCACGGATCTACCTACCGTTAATTCGCTACCTTCGGTAAATAAGTTCACAGTGCTAAAGGCACAGGGAACATTCAGCGGGGAACCTTCGCCTTATCAATACGTTGAAATTATCGATGTGGCCGATATGGATCAGCTGACAAAAGATGTATCAACAGATGTTATGCAAGAAATTTCAAGTCAGTTCCAAGAGTTCGCCGACAATCCGACATTCATTGTGTCCGAAAATCTATAGGAGAAATTAATGCGTGGATTAACAGGTAAGAATGTTCTAATTACTGGAGCTGGACGCCAAAAAGGCCTTGGCGAAGGTATCGCAAAGCGATTTATTGAAGAGGGCTGCAATGTAGTGATTGCAGATCTTGATAAGACCAGTGGCAGCCAGTTTCCAGAACATGGAGTAGCAACGAAGTCTGAAATGGAATTAGTTGTGGCTAACTTAAACAGCGGCGGCTCGGGCAAAGCAATCAGTGTCAGTTGTGATGTTCGCAGTGAATCAGATGTTGAAAATGCTGTGAAAACTACGATATCTAATTTTGGGTCAATCGACGTTCTAATCAACAACGCCGGAATCGGTTATCTGATGAGTCCGGTAGTTGAGACCAACGAAGCAGACTGGGATGCCGTATTGGATGTGAATCTGAAGGGAACATTCCTTGCTACAAAACATGCGGCCCGAGCAATGATTGCTGCAGGCAATGGTGGCCGAGTGATCAACATATCATCGCAGGGTGGCAAGAGTGGATTCCCGCATGCATCTGCTTATGTTTCATCAAAGCACGGAGTTATTGGATTCACCAGATCTGTTGCAATTGAACTTGGTAGTCATGGAATTACTGTTAATGCAGTTTGTCCAAACCACGTAACTACTGGCTTGGGATCATGGCAGAATGATTATTTTTCTAAGTTGCTAGGTGTCTCACTTGAGGAATACATGTCAGCTATGAAAAGTCGCATCCCGCTTGGCAGAACAGGATTGCCGTCCGATATCGGTAATGCCTGCGCATTTTTGGCAAGCGAAGACGCCCAATACATCACTGGAGAGGCTATGAATGTCTCCGGTGGCGAAGAAACTCACTAACGAAACTAATAGGAAAGAAGGCCCGTATGTCCGTTCTAAAATTTAAGTTGATTGAGAAAGATGGTTCTTCGTCAGACAAGTCGATGGATTTCTCTAGGTGCTACAACCTTGGATTTACCATGCGCGATGAAGCCAAGATGCAAGCACACCTTGAAGAGTGCTACAAGCTCGGAATTAAGGAACTTATTTGCGAGCGACCACCGCTTGTGATGCCGATTAGTTCATGGGCAGTACTTACCGATAATCACATTGGCGTGCAACGACCAAAAACTTCAGGTGAAGTAGAAATCGTCACCATTGTTGATGAAAACGATGAGGTTTTCGTTTCAGTTGGTTCCGACCACACCGATCGATCACTTGAGACCATTGACATTCCTTGGTCAAAGCAGGTCGCACCAAACGTAGTTGCTCCCCAAATGTGGAGATGGAATGACGTAAAAGATCACTGGGATGACATTCACATGGAATCTTGGGTGATAGACCAGGGTGAAACTGTTAAGTACCAAGAGGCAATGGTAAATGAGTTCTGGACACCAGCAGAAATGGTTCAAGGTCTGCGAGATAGCGTTACTCGCGTCGCTGGAGCAAACATCCTGTTCAGTGGAACTGTAGTTTCAATTGGAGAGAAGCTGCGATTTGCTGAGTCTTGGACGATCAAGATGACCGATCCGGTACTGAATCGGGTTATTGAACACACTTACACCGTAGATGTGCTTTCACGCGAAGTCCTCAATGATGGTTCTGCATCAGGCGACGTTGCAAAAGGCGAAGCACTTACTGGCTGATTGACTGGAGTGCCTGCGCGATTCTAATCGCGCAGGCATCCTGCCAGTAGTTTGTCGTAATCATCGCACTAACCGGTAAACCATCAACAAGTCCCACTGGCACGTTAGTACTTGGATGGCCAGTTAAATTCGTAGCTGCCGTATTCGCATAAAATGACATCGTTTCGCTTAGCAAGTTCTTTTCCAGCCCAGTCTGCTTAGTTGGCACTCCGGCGGGGCCAGTGGCTGGACAAACAATCGCATCAAAGTTTTTAAATGCATCTTGATATGCATTGCGAAGCAGCGAAACTTGACCACTGGCTTTTGAATAAACTGCACCATCATCCAGCAATTCCATGTGACGTCCAGCAATCAGAACAATTGCCGTTATCAAGCTGACTTTTTCTGGATTTTTAGCAATGCGTCGAGAAATTTCTTGAGTGGCACTCTCGTCTCTACCGAATCCTGCAAAGTTTCTGCCCGCAATCAAGCTCAAACTTTGATATGTACCATCAATCAGGATCGGACCGTAAATCTTTGCTGCATGTTCATGAATCGGAATGCCAACTG
>JBIIMD010000053.1:0-7433 GCA_044232525.1 Candidatus Nanopelagicales bacterium
GGCCAAAACTCGATCGTGTAACACAAGGTCTAACTGATCCGCTTCACTTACCGGTTTGGCAATGATGACCGCGCCAGGTGCTTGAATGGCATCGCGCTGGATCCCAACGGCAGCAGCTTGGGCTACGGTATCCACTCGCCAAGTCACGCCAAAGCCAGAATCTGCGCGATAGAAACCTGGGAAGGCATCGGTGCCGAAACCAACAACAGTCACACCTAGGGTTTCCAAGCGCTCAAGTGTTGCACCAACATCAAGAATCGATTTAACCCCAGCGCAAGTGACTGTGATCGGAGTGCGAGCCAGGGTTACTAAGTCACCTGATTCGTCATAAGTATCTTGAGCGCCACGGTGCACGCCTCCTAAACCGCCTGTTGCAAAGAATCTAATCCCAGCCAAGTGTGCGATGTGGCTAGTAGCCGATACTGTCGTTGCACCGTGTCCCCCGGCGGCTAAAACCGGGCCCAAGTCGCGCGTGGAAACTTTTACGACATTGCTATTTGGGTCACCCAGGATTTCAAGCTCCACAGGTGTCAGGCCAACTTTTACAATTCCATCGATAATCGCGATAGTCGCTGGGATCGCGCCACCGTCGCGCACACTCTGTTCAATGTCTCCAGCTACCGCAACATTTCGTGGGCTTGGCAGACCATGGCTGATGATTGTGGACTCTAGAGCCACGACTGCTTGGCCTGATTCCAACGCGTCCTTAACTTCTGGGTGAATTGTGAACCGGGATGTATTAATAGACATGACTAACAGCCTAAGGTGTCTTTAGAACCCGAATTTATGGAGGTCAAGATGTCTGAATTGAAACTTATTCCAGCTCGCCGTGGTGTGGCTGATCGCATGAAAAAAGGACAGACCCTGCGAGTCATTAATACCAACGGCTTACAGGTCGTCGACTTTTGGGCATTTAATTCTGCTGACTTAACTGAGCCGCTTTCCATGGAGCACACACACGTTTCACTTGGAAAAATCATTCCGCAAGTTGGCGATTCAATTATGACCAACCAACGACGCCCTATCTTGACGATAACTGCCGACACATCACCTGGCATCCATGACACCCTCATGGCTGCCTGCGATATCTATCGCTATCAACTCTTAGGTGCTGAGGGCTACCACGACAATTGCACTGACAACCTTGGCCAAGCACTTGATGGAATAGGCGTTAAGCGAATTAATCAGCCAGCACCGTTTAACATCTTCATGAACGTGCCAGTATCTGCTGATGGCAGCACTTTGACTTACTTTCCTGCGGTTGCTGCTCCTGGCGATTACCTAGAGCTTCGAGCCGAAATGGATTGCATTGTGGCATTCTCGGCTTGCCCACAGGACATGATTCCAATTAATGGCGAAGCCTGCATCGTGCAAGATGCGCACTACACAATCAGTGACTAGTTGAGGCTATTTTTAAGAATCAATTAGGTGCGGATTTTGTAGTCTTCAAGCAATCGACGCGCAATAATCATGCGCTGAATGTCTGCGGTGCCTTCACCAATTAGTAACATCGGTGCTTCGCGATACAGGCGCTCGATTTCGTATTCCTTCGAATAGCCATAGCCGCCGTGGATACGGAAGGAATCCTCAACGATTTCCTTGCAGAATTCGCTAGCGATGTACTTAGCCATGCCTGATTCCATGTCGTTACGTTCGCCGGAATCCTTTTTGCGAGCCGCGTTAACCATCATGGTGTGCGCAACTTCGACCTTGGTTGCCATGTCGGCAAGGCGGAATGCAACGGCTTGGTGTTCTGAGATTGCTTTGCCAAATGCATGACGCTGTTGCGCATAATCAATGGCAAGTTCAAAGGCACGTAGACCACGGCCGGCAGCGCGAGCTGCCACGTTTACGCGGCCGACTTCAACGCCATCCATCATTTGATAGAAGCCCTTGCCAGTTTCGCCGCCAAGTAAATCATCGTTAGAAAGCTTTAGGCCATCCATGATCAATTCAGTGGTGTCAACGCCCTTGTAACCCATCTTTTCGATCTTGCCTGGGATGGTTAGACCGGGACGAACTTCACCGAAACCTGATTCCTTTTCGATCAAGAAAGTAGACATCTTTTTGTAGACGCTGGCATCAGCCGGCGCATCTTCATCAGCGCGAACTAAAACTGCAACCAGTGTGGAAGATCCACCATTGGTTAACCACATCTTTTGGCCAGTCAGGCTCCAGCCATCGCCATCGCGAACTGCCTTTGAAGTAATGCCTGAAACATCTGAACCAACGCCTGGTTCGCTCATGCTGAATGCGCCGCGAACTTCGCCAGTTGCCATGCGAGGCAAGTACTTGTCTTTTTGTTCTTGCGTGCCGTGCTGCATCAACATGTAAGCCACGATGAAATGCGTGTTAATAACGCCACTAACTGGCATCCAACCACGAGCAATTTCTTCGACCACTAGCGCGTAAGTCAAAAGCGACTCGCCAAGGCCGCCGTACTCTTCTGGAATCATCAGACCGAATACGCCAAGTTCCTTTAGGCCATCAACGATTGCCTGTGGGTATTCGTCAGCATGTTCTAATTCATTGGCAACCGGAATGATCTCGTTGTCCACGAATGAATGCACCGCATCCAAAATCGCTTCTTGAACATCCGTTAAGCCTTCAGTTTGAGCTAAGCGTGCCATGTGTTTTATGCCTCCGGCGGGGTGAAAGTCTGAGTGCGCTTCATACCCGCAGCCCGGCCCTTGGCTGATACAACCAATGCCATCTTGCGAGATGCTTCGTCAATCATTTCATCTCCGAGCATTACCGCACCTTTTGCGCCGCCGGCTGAGCTGGTGGCCCATTCGTAAGCATCCAAAATCATTTCGGAGTGATCGTAATCGTCCTGACGTGGCGAGAAAACTTCGTTGGCTAGTTCGATCTGGTCTGGGTGCAAGGCCCACTTGCCATCAAAGCCAAGTGCAGCAGAGCGACCTGCCACGCGGCGGAAGCCTTCTAGATCCTTGATGCCAAGGTATGGTCCGTCAATGGCCTGCTTGTCATAGGCACGCGCTGCCATCAAAATGCTCATTAAGATGTGGTGGTAAGCATCTCCAGTGTCATAGCCCGGTGGCTGTTCGCCAACAACTAATGACTTCATGTTGATGCTGGCCATAAAGTCTGCTGGGCCAAAAATTATGGTCTCGATGCGTGGACTAGCAGACGCAATCGCGTTGATGTTAATTAGGCCCATCGCATTTTCGATCTGAGCTTCGATGCCAAGGCGGCCAACTTCAAGACCGTTGGTTCGCTCTAGTTGAGTTAGAAGTAAATCAAGTGCCACGATTTGATCGGCAGTTTGGACCTTAGGCAACATGATGCAATCTAAGTTTGCACCTGCGCCTTCCACGATCTCGATAACGTCGGTGTAAGTCCACTGAGTTGTCCAGTCATTAACGCGAACTGTACGAATTTTGTCTTCGTATCCACCTTCATTAAGTGCCTGGACAATGTTCTTGCGGGCATCAGCTTTAGCAAGTGGTGCTACCGCGTCCTCAAGATCCATGAACAGCTGATCGGACTTAAGGCCACGAGCCTTATCCAGCATCTTTAGGCTGCTGCCAGGAACGGCCAAAGATGAACGACGGGGACGAAGAACTTTGTTACTCACTGATTACTCCAATGGTGTTTTCTTTTGCGACAGGTTTTGCAGTTAGTGGTGCTAGATCGTGATTGCTTCGAATTACATTGAGTATTCCCAGAATGATCTGTGGAATATCAAAATCTTTTGGCGTAAATACTGCGGCCACGCCAGCGCCAATAAGTTTTACTTCATCAGCAGAGGGAATGATGCCTCCCAAAATTACTGGGATGTTTGAAATGTTATTAGCCTTTAAGCCGGCAAGCACTTGCGGCACTAAGTCCACGTGCGCGCCCGAAAGAATCGACAAACCAATGCAGTCAACATCTTCTTGAGCTGCGGCAGCCACGATCTCATCTGGGGTAAGGCGAATCCCCTGATAAATCACTTCAAAGCCGGCATCTCGGGCGGCGATTGCAATTTGTTCGGCGCCATTTGAGTGACCGTCTAGCCCGGGCTTACCAATCAGCAAGCGCAAGCGCTGACCCAATTCTTGTTCGGTTACCTTTACGCAGTCGCGAACCGCGCCAAGTGCTCCGGTGCCACCGCCAATTGGAACATTTGCAAGTCCGGTTGGGGCGCGGAACTGTCCAAAAACACTGCGCAATGCATCTGCCCACTCGCCAGTTGTTACGCCAGCCCGAGCACATTCCAGAGTTGGAATCATTAAGTTGGCATTTGTTTTAGCAGCAGCAATAAGTGCAGCCGTTGCAGCACTTGCCTTCGCCTCATCTCGAGCTGCGCGCCATGAAGTCAGACTCGTTATCGCTTCTTGTTCAACAGCTGGATCAACATGAATAATCGCATCGGTAATGCTGGCAGTTAGTGGGCTAACTTCAGTTTCCGTGAAGGCATTAACACCAACGACTGTGCGTGCTCCTGATTCAATGTTGCGACGATGATTTGCGTGTGACGCAACTAACTGGCTCTTTAGGTAACCGGCATCAATAGCTGCCACTACCCCACCCATGTCATCAATCCGAGCAATCTCGGTGCGAGCTGCAGCCATAAGCTCTTGCACCTTGGCTTCAATCACTGGTGAACCGTCAAAGATGTCTTCATATTCGAGCAAATCAGTTTCAAAAGCCAAAACTTGTTGCATGCGAAGTGACCACTGCTGATCCCATGGACGCGGTAATCCAAGTGCTTCATTCCAAGCTGGTAATTGAACTGCGCGAGCGCGAGCGGATTTGGACAACGTAACGCCAAGCATTTCAATCATCATGCGCTGCACGTTATTTTCTGGCTGGCTCTCGGTTAAACCAAGTGAGTTAACTTGCACGCCATAACGGAAGCGACGCTTCTTTTCATCCGTCACACCGTAGCGATCACGAGTGATCTCATCCCAGAGTTGGGTGAAAGCGCGCATCTTGCAAAGCTCTTCAACAAAGCGCATGCCAGCGTTCACAAAAAATGACATTCGAGCAACTACGTCAGGGAAATCCTCTGGCTTAACTTGACCAGAATCGCGCACCGCATCCAAAACTGAAATCGCAGTTGATAGCGCGAACGAAAGTTCTTGAACTGGTGTGGCGCCAGCCTCTTGCAAGTGATACGAACAAATGTTGATTGGATTCCACTTTGGCGCGTTCGCCACGCTCCACGAGATCATGTCCGAGATCAAGCGCATGGATTCGGCTGGTGGGAAGATGTAAGTTCCGCGTGATAAGTATTCCTTGATGATGTCGTTTTGCGTGGTGCCAGCCAGCAGCTTCTGGTCAACGCCTTGTTCCTCGGCGGCAATTGCATAAAGCGCAAGCAGCCACATCGCTGGAGCGTTAATGGTCATCGAAGTATTCATTTGCGCTAGTGGAATGCCATCTAGCAAAGTGCGCATGTCACCTAAGTGCGCAATTGGAACACCAACTCGGCCAACTTCCCCACGCGCTAAAACCGCATCTGGGTCGTATCCCGTTTGAGTTGGCAGATCAAAAGCGATCGATAACCCGGTTTGGCCTTTAGTTAAGTTCTTTTTGTAAAGCGCGTTTGATTCCTTTGGAGACGAATGTCCCGCATAGGTGCGCATCACCCAGGGTTTATCTTTCTTTGCCTCATCCGTCATGTTTAGTCCTGGCGGAACCGATTAATTGCATCGATGTGCTTGGCGCGAAGTTCTGGATTAGTAATGCCAAGGCCTGGAGCTTCGGCCAATGCCAAAACTGCAACCTTGCCCTGGTGCAAGTTGTGATGCACTTCGTAGGCCGCTTGTCCGGATTCTTCTAGCGTGAAAGTCTTTGACAGCGTTGGATGCACAAGTCCCTTAGCGATCAAGCGATTAGCTTCATAAGCCTCACGGTAGTTCGCGAAATGTGATCCAACAATGCTCTTTAGGTTCATCCATAAGTAACGATTGTCGTATTCGTGCATGAAACCGCTAGTTGATGCGCAAGTTACGATCGTGCCACCCTTGCGAGCAACATAAACGCTAGCACCAAAAGTTTCTCGGCCTGGATGCTCAAACACGATGTCAGCATCATCGCCACCGGTTAGCTCGCGAATCTTGTTACCCAGACGTTTCCATTCCTTAACATCTTGAGTTGAATCGTCTTTCCAGAACTTGTATTTTTCAACGCTGCGATCAATAACTAACTCAGCGCCCATCTTGCGACAGATCTCAGCTTTTTCTGGCGAGGAAACAACACAAACTGGTATCGCGCCACCGTTTAATGCATATTGTGTCGCGTAGGACCCAAGGCCACCTGTTGCACCCCAAATCAAAACCACATCGCCTTGCTTCATGCCAGCGCCATTGCGCGAAACTAATTGGCGATATGCAGTTGAGTTAACAAGTCCTGGAGTTGCAGCTTCTTCCCAAGTTAAGTGCTCTGGCTTAGGTAGCAATTGATTTGCTTTGACGATTGCAAACTCAGCAAGTCCGCCGAAGTTAGTTTCAAATCCCCAAATGCGCTGTTCTGGATCAAGCATGGTGTCATTGTGACCAAGTGGGGATTCAAGTTCAACACTTAGGCAATGCGCCACGATCCGATCCCCTGGCTTCCAAGTGTTAACACCTGGGCCAACCCGAAGCACAACGCCTGAGGCGTCACTTCCGATGATGTGATACGGCAAGTCATGGCGCTTGGCGTCTTCATGAGTCTTGCCATAGCGCTCTAGGAACCCAAAAGTTGAAACTGGTTCGAAAATCGAAGTCCACACCGTGTTGTAGTTGATGCTCGATGCCATAACGGCAATTAGAGCTTCGCCTGGGGCTAATTCTGGAAATGGGACTGTATCTATATGTAATGACTTACGTGGGTCTTTTTCCTTTGTGTTTAGCCCAGCAAACATGTCGACTTCATCTTTATGAATCGTGACTGCTTTGAATGAATCAGGAAGGGTTAGCCCAGCGAAATCTTGGGCGCTGCCGTGTTCAGTGATTGCCGAAATAACGTTTTTCATGACCCGTCCCAACGCCAAATCGCCCGATTCAGACGATTCTCAACAATTTCACGGACCAAGGTTTTCTGCATCCGTATCGTCATTGTATACAATCTCGAGCCAAATTGGATCCAATTTGAAAAAAGTGCCTAATTTACGGCGTTTTTGTGCCCACTATTTGGACATGTAGCTTTCTGGATCATATAGCGCCTCATACAGAAGGCTTATGTTTTTGCCATCTTCTGACTCCGAGTCATACATAGCATCCTGAGGACCCAAGACAGCCAACACATTGCCATCAGCCCTGGCAACTTGCGTGCCATACAAAGGTGGCTCATTTGGGTTCGTTGCGGCGTCAAATACCGACTCGGGCATAAAGTAGGCGCTCATCAAAATCATTGATTCGCCTTCGGCTGGCGTGTAGGTGACCGTAACCGCCGAAGTTACTCCTGCAGCAAAGACTTCATTGGCCCACTCACCTGTCATT
>JBIIMD010000006.1:0-25512 GCA_044232525.1 Candidatus Nanopelagicales bacterium
GAAGAGATTCGATTCGCACGAGCTTGACGTGCATAGTGCGCTTCCCGATCTTCTTCACTCATGCCGCCCCAGACACCGTAAGGCTCGCGAGTCTTAAGTGCGTGCTCTCGGCACTGCGCTAGTACTGGACAAGCTGCGCAAATTGCTTTGGCAGCAGCGACTCGACGTTCCCGAGCCGATCCACGTTCGCCATCTGGGTGGTAGAAAATATCTGAATCTAAGCCACGGCAGGCTGAGTGCAGCTGCCAATCCCAGAAGTCTGCATTTGGACCAGGCAACCTAGATAGATCAGCCATTTGGTTCCTCCCGATAGGTTCTTGCTTTCTAATCACACTCTAGAACCGCTTCATAAGTTGGTCAAGCAACTTTGGTGAATTAGTTTTGGCGCGTTTTTGACCATTTCCCCCGAAATCCCCATTGTTTATTGGAAGTCGTTGATTCTCAAGGTGCAGAATGCCCAAAGTGGCGAAAGAATGAGTCACATGTCACAGAGCGCCTCCCAGGTCGAAATCGGCCTAACCGTTGCAGCCGTGGCCCGTCGGATTGGAATTGCTCCAGCCACACTTCGGACCTGGGACCGGCGCTACGGCCTTGGACCAAGCGTTCACGTAGCCGGATCCCATCGCAGGTATTCAGCAACCGATGTGGCTCGCATCGATCTAATGCGAAAGTTGATGCTTAACGGAGTCCTGCCGAGCGAAGCCGCAAAGACCGCTCTTGCGCAAGAGGTCATCCCAGTCAATCTGGCGCCTGAATCAAATGCTGTACCTTCGTTGCACATTGTGTCTGACGCCGATCTACCTGCGGACAATGTCATTGCACTCAACAGCCCAAAGGCAATAACTCGATCATTGAATCGCGCGGCTGCCTCTCTAGATGCCAGTGGCTGTGATCAAATCATTGCAAATTCCCTAGATAGCCACGGCGTGGTTTGGACTTGGGAAAATGTCTTGATTCCAGTCTTAGTAGCCCTTGGTGAAAAGTGGGAACAAACTGGTGAAGGTGTTGAACAAGAGCACCTAATTGCTGAGTCAATTACTGGACTATTCCGCAACCTAGCTAACTCGGTGACAGAGCCAGAAAATGCTCGACCAGTCTTGTTAGCCTGTGCTCCACATGAACTGCATACGATTCCCATGTATGCCATTGCGGCTGGCTTGGCTGAGCAAAATATCGCTAGCCGTATTCTTGGGGCTCGGATGCCGGCTGAGGCACTTGCTAATGCGGCCAAGAAAATTGGTCCAAGTGCAATCGTGGTTTGGTCACAGTCGCAAGGAACCGCTGACATTTCAATTTGGGATGCGGTTGAACCAATGAGGCCTGCTCCGCTGTTAATGTCTGCCGGACCTGGCTGGCCAGGTGAGCTACCTGAAGGCGTCACGAAATCGCATGATTTTGCCAGCACCCTGATCGCTTTGGCCGCAGCTTCAGGCCGCTAGATAGTAGGGCCTTTGGGCTTTTTGGCCACGGGCCGTTAAGCGGTAGCCTTAAGCAATTCACCTTTGTTTAGGTGGGTATCGGTAGCAGTTTCCAGCTTGATCAGTAAGGGGATTCCATGACACAGGGCCTTCCTGACAAGTTTGCAATGCTCGGTCTGACTTACGACGACGTGCTTTTGCTACCCGATGCCAGCGATGTCATTCCAAGTGAAGTAGATACCAGTTCAAAACTAACTCGCGAGATTACTCTCAAGATCCCGCTACTTTCCTCTGCTATGGACACCGTTACCGAAGCCCGAATGGCAATTGCCATGGCTCGTCAGGGCGGACTTGGAATTTTGCACCGCAATCTATCTATCGAAGATCAAGCCGCTCAAGTCGATCTGGTTAAGCGCAGCGAAGCTGGAATGATCACCAATCCAGTTACTTGTAGCGCAACCGATACTTTGGCTGATGTTGATCGACTTTGCGCACACTACCGAATTAGCGGTGTTCCAGTTGTTGATGCGCAAGGAACTTTGGTTGGCATCGTAACTAATCGCGATATGTGTTTTGAAGATGACAAGAATCGCAAAGTTGGCGATGTCATGACAAAGATGCCACTCATAACTGGAACACCAGAAATGAATGGCGACGATGCTCTTGAGTTGTTGCGCATTAATAAGATTGAAAAGTTGCCACTTGTGGATTCCGCAGGTCGACTAACAGGATTGATCACGGTTAAGGATTACGTAAAGAGTGATCGCTATCCGCTAGCAACAAAAGATTCTGCTGGACGCCTAATGGTTGGTGCGGCTGTTGGTGTTGGTGAAGATTCCTACACACGTGCTCTTGCCTTAGTTGAAACTGGTGTTGACGTGGTCATTGTTGATACTGCGCACGGTCATCAAAAAGCAGTTCTTGACATGGTTTCCAGAATCAAGAAGTCTGCCAAGGTCCAGGTCATCGGTGGCAACATTGCTACTCGTGCCGGAGCTCAAGCTTTAATTGACGCTGGCGCAGACGCAGTAAAAGTTGGCGTTGGTCCAGGTTCGATTTGCACCACTCGTGTTGTTGCTGGTGTTGGAGTTCCGCAGGTCACGGCAATTTACGAAGCATCACTTGCTGCCGGCCCAGCTGGAATTCCAGTAATTGGCGATGGTGGCTTGCAGTATTCCGGCGACATCGCAAAGGCAATTGTGGCTGGCGCTGACACCGTAATGTTGGGCTCGCTATTAGCTGGTTGTGAAGAAGCACCAGGGCAGCTTGTTTTCGTCAATGGCAAACAGTTCAAGCAGTACCGAGGCATGGGTTCACTAGGTGCGATGCAATCTCGAGGAACTGCAAAGTCTTATTCAAAGGATCGTTACTTCCAAGACGATGTGCTGTCTGAGGACAAGTTAGTTCCGGAAGGCATCGAAGGCCAAGTGCCATATCGCGGAAACCTAGCGGGAGTTGCACATCAACTTATTGGCGGCCTGCGCGCATCTATGGGTTACGCTGGCGCCGCAACTGTCGCAGACCTAAAGAAAAATGGGCGTCTAATTCGTATTACGGCCGCAGGTCTAAAGGAAAGTCATCCGCACGACGTCCAGCTAACGGTAGAAGCACCTAACTACCACGTTCGATAGGGGAAGAAAAATGTCAGACGTGGAAATCGGTAGAAGTAAGCGTGCCCGCGCCGCTTATTCATTCGATGATGTTTCATTAGTGCCAAGTCGTCGTACTCGTGACGACGCACTTGTTTCACTGGATTGGAAGATTGACGCATATTCGTTCAGTCACCCAATCATTGCTGCCCCAATGGATTCAGTCGTATCACCTTCATCAGCAAAAACATTTGCTGCTGCCGGTGGCTTGGCAATTCTAAATCTTGAAGGCGTTTGGACTCGCTACGAAGATCCAACAGGCGTACTTAATGACATCGCGGCCTTAGACGCTAAAGGTGCCACTGCAAAATTGCAAGAGATTTATGCTCAACCAATTAAGCCAGAATTAATCGCGGCACGCATTCAAGAAATGCGCGCATCAGGAATCACAGTTGCTGGCGCATTGAGCCCGCAACGCACTGCGCAATTTGCCAAGCAGGTAGTTGATGCTGGCGTTGACATCTTCGTGATTCGTGGCACCACTGTTAGTGCGGAACATGTAAGCAATGGTGGCGAAGCATTAAATCTCAAGGAATTCATTTATCAGCTTGATGTCCCAGTAATCGTTGGTGGTTGCGCGACTTACACAGCCGCGCTGCACCTAATGCGAACTGGTGCTGCTGGTGTACTTGTTGGATTCGGTGGCGGCGCTGCACACACAACTCTTGATGTACTTGGCGTACGCGTACCTATGGCTAGCGCAGTTGCTGACGTTGCTGCCGCTCGCCGTGATTACCTAGATGAATCTGGTGGCAGATATGTTTCAGTAATTGCAGATGGCTCAATGGGTCGAAGTGGCGATGTCTCAAAGGCAATCGCATTAGGTGCCGACGCAGTTGTTGTTGGATCAACTTTTGCTCGCGCTACAGATTCACCAGGTCGCGGTAAGCACTGGGGGATTGAAGCCACTCACCTAGAACTACCAAGAGGCGAACTTGTTGATCTTGGTACCACCGGAACTTTAAGCGAAATCATCTCTGGCCCATCACACACTGCTGATGGAACTATGAACATGGTTGGCGCCCTTCGCCGTGCGATGGCAACTTGTGGCTATTCAGACTTGAAGGAATTCCAGCGCTGCGAAGTTGTTGTAACTCCGAATTAAGGTTCAGGTTTACCGCTCTTCAATGTAGGAACATGACCTTGGCTTAGACTGGGGAAGTGACTGACGCCCGCCCGGTACTTGTTGTAGATTTCGGTGCGCAGTATGCCCAACTGATTGCTCGCCGAGTCCGGGAAGCGCGAATCTATTCGGAAGTAGTTCCCAGCACAATGTCAGCCAAAGAAATGTTGGCTAAAGATCCATCAGCGATAATTCTTTCTGGTGGACCGTCCAGTGTTTATGCCGAAGGCGCGCCACAAGTTGATGCCGAGCTTTTTGAGGCTAACCTTCCGGTGTTTGGCATCTGTTATGGCTTCCAAGCCATGGCAGCAACGCTTGGTGGCAAAGTTGCTCAGACGGGATTATCTGAGTTTGGTTCTACAGAATTGAAGACTGTTTCTGGAAGTTGCCTGTTCGATGGCTTACCTGAAGTTCAAAATGTTTGGATGAGTCATGGCGATTCAGTTCAAGAAGCACCAGTGGGATTTTCCGTAACTGCATCAAGTGCGGGAGCGGCTGTGGCTGCATTTGAAGACTTGTCTCGCAGTTTGGCGGGTGTGCAGTTCCACCCTGAAGTTATTCATTCAGAACATGGACAAAAAGTTCTAGAACATTTCTTGTACAACATTGCAAAAATCGAACCAACTTGGACGCCAGCAAGCATTGTCGATGAACAAGTAGCCCGCATCAAAGCTCAAATTGGTGACTCCAAAGTTATTTGTGGGTTATCTGGTGGGGTTGATTCTGCTGTCGCTGCAGCTTTGGTTCACAAAGCAGTTGGTGACAATTTAACTTGCGTGTTTGTTGACCATGGATTACTTCGTGCCGGTGAACGGGAACAGGTCGAACGTGATTATGTGGCAGCAACTGGCATCCGACTTGTTGTAGTTGATGCAGCCGATCGATTCTTAACTGAACTTGCAGATGTTACCGATCCGGAAACTAAGCGGAAGATCATCGGGCGAATCTTTATTCGCGTTTTTGAGGATGCGCAGAAGCAATTAATAGCTGAAGCTGGGGAATCTGGGGCGACTATAGATTTCTTAGTGCAAGGAACGCTTTATCCAGATGTTGTCGAAAGTGGTGGGGGAACAGGCGCTGCCACCATCAAGAGCCATCACAATGTTGGCGGCCTACCTGATGATATTGAATTCCAACTTTGTGAGCCGCTTCGAGAATTATTCAAGGATGAAGTTCGCGCAGTAGGTCGTGAGCTTGGACTTCCAGAAGCCATGGTTATGCGTCATCCATTCCCAGGACCAGGACTTGGAATTCGAATTGTTGGCGCAGTCAGCAAGGAACGTCTAAATATTTTGCGCGCTGCAGATGCAATCGTCCGTGAGGAAACCACAATCGCTGGTTTGGACTCTTCGATCTGGCAATTCCCAGTTGTGTTGTTGGCAGATGTTAGAAGTGTTGGTGTGCAAGGTGATGGCAGAACTTACGGCCATCCAATTGTGTTACGGCCAGTATCAAGTGAAGACGCTATGACTGCCGACTGGACTCGATTACCGTATGACGTATTGGCCAAAATTTCGAATCGCATAACTAACGAGGTTCGAGAAATTAATCGCGTAGTGTTGGATGTAACGTCAAAGCCTCCGGGCACTATTGAGTGGGAATAAGTTGTGGAAATTCTGTATACAGCCCTTGTAGTACTTCACTTTGTTGGAATTGCAGCGATAGGTTATGGCTTCTTCAAGGAACTAATAAAGAAGACATTCGGCGTTAATGTTGCGATGCTCCATGGTGCTAGCACCCAGCTTTTGACCGGCATATTGCTCGTAGGCTTGCACGAGTCTGGCTCGCTAGATAGTGATTACGTAATTGACCACACCAAGATTGCGATCAAGCTAATCATTGCGATTGCAATTATTGCAATGTACTCAATTGGTAAGCGTAAGTCCGAGCAGAAGCTGTACTGGGTGCTAATTGGTGCGCTTACGTTAGCAAATTTTGTTATTGCCTACGCGCTCTAACGTTTAGTCAGGAAGTTTGATCTGACGAAAGGATTCGGCAAGACGTCCGATTTCAAATCCGGCAGCGTCCGCTTGCATTTCGCCCCAACTACGAAGCAAGCCTGCTAGATCTTCCATGTGAGAAGTCTGACTTGCATGTGCTTCAAGCGCCTTGACTTTACGACTAAAGAATTCAGTCATATCTACCCAGTGATTAGGTTCGGTGTGACCTTGTAACCAAAGCCAATTAACGGTCCAGGCGTCTAGACCTTCGTTGCCTCGTAGTTCGGGGTAGGCGTAAGGATTTCGTACAGCTGGATAAAGTGCTCGTGATGTAGCTTCGCCAGCAGCCATGTGATCTGGATGACTTGCTGGGAGTCTCTCCCAATTTCGCTCAGGTGATTGGGTTATCACAAGTTGCGGTTTAACCTGGCGCATAACGCGAACAATATCGCGCTGTAAGTCATGGTTTGGTTCTAGGTAGCCATCTTTGTAGCCAAGAAACCGCACATCTATTACGCCATAAACCGCGGCCGCAGCTACTTGCTCGGCACGGCGAATCGTAGGAATCTGAGAGCGATCGGTTGCGTCATCAAATCCACCTGCGTCACCATCGGTGCAGATGCAGAATGTGACCTGAATCCCTGCTTTAACTAGTGCCATAACCGTTCCGCCAGCACCAAAGTCCACATCATCGGGATGCGCCGTTACCGCAAGTGCTCGTGTGACACCTTCAGGTATTTCAATTCGCGCATTCAACTCATTGCTCACGATGACCACTCTATTTCTTTTACGCCACAACACTGCATGTCAGGGTGCTTACGTAGACTGTCGGTGTGCCTTCACAACTTTTGGATGACTTAAACGCGCCGCAGCGCCAAGCGGTAGTTCATTCGGGTACCCCATTGTTGGTTGTTGCTGGTGCTGGGTCAGGAAAAACGCGCGTACTTACCCGCCGAATCGCTTATTTGATGGCAGAGCGCAACGCGGCTCCAACTGAAATTTTGGCCATTACTTTCACTAACAAGGCGGCTAACGAAATGAAAGAACGGGTTGCTCACATGGTTGGCCCGAAAGCCAGAAGCATGTGGGTTTCGACATTTCACTCAGCTTGCGTTCGGATTCTGCGCAATGAAGCAAAGAGGTTAAATCTCAAACCATCGTTCACTATTTATGACACTCAAGATTCCGTCCGAATGCTGTCCCTAGTTTCAAAAGACCTGGGAATAGATCCAAAGTCCTACAGTCCGAAATACTTACTCGGTCAAATTAGTAACTTAAAGAACGAACTGATTGATTACGAACATGCGATTAGCAAAGCGGTTACTGCGCAAGAGCAAACCGTTGCGCAGGCTTATGGCGAGTACCAAAGACGGCTTATGCTAGCGAGTGCTGTTGACTTCGATGATTTGATCGGTCATACCGTGGCACTGCTCCAGGCATTTCCAGATGTTGCTGAACATTACCATCGTCGGTTTCGACACGTACTAGTTGATGAGTATCAAGATACTAACCATGCGCAATATGTTTTGATTCGCGAACTAGTTGGTAATGGCAAAGATGGAATAGCACCGGCTGAACTTTGCGTAGTTGGTGATGCAGATCAAAGCATCTATGCCTTTCGTGGCGCAAACATCCGAAACATTGTCGAATTCGAGCGAGATTACTCAGATGCCGAGACCGTAGTTCTAGAACAGAATTATCGATCAACCCAAAACATTCTTACAAGTGCAAACTCAGTAATCGAAAAGAATTCTGGTCGACCAGCAAAGCGCCTCTGGACCGCAGAAGGTAGCGGCGAAAAGATTGTCATTTACACAGCAAATGATGAGCACCACGAAGCTGACTTTATTGTCACCAATGTTGCAGACTTGATTGATAATCATGGTTTTGATTACAAGGATGTTGCAGTTTTTTACCGCACAAACAATCAATCTCGAAGTGTTGAAGAAGTCTTTATTCGCCGGGGCGTACCTTACAAGGTTGTGGGTGGAACTAGATTCTACGAACGAAAGGAAATCAAGGATGCACTTGCTTACTTGCGTGCAGTGTCCAATCCAGAAGATGACGTTTCGGTTCGCAGAATTCTTAACACCCCTCGCCGCGGTATTGGCGATAAAGCCGAAGAGGCCGTAGAAAGTTTTGCCCGCCGCGAAAAAATCACTTTTAGCGCAGCGCTAAATAGGTTGACCGAAATCCATACGCTGCCAACGAGGTCTGCAACTGCGCTTGGCGAATTCAATCGATTACTCGGAAATCTGCGCACTTTAGATGAATCTGGGTCCGGACCGAGTGCAATTTTAGAAGCAGCCATGGAAGCATCTGGGTATTTAAAAGAGTTAACTGCAAGCAAAGATCCACAGGATGAAGTTCGGGTCGAGAATATCGCTGAACTCGAAAACGTGACGCGAGAGTATGAAGAGCAATTTGCTGAGGACAATGATTTAGGTGAGGTTGCAACTCTTTCAAATTTCTTAGAGCGAGTTTCATTAGTTGCCGACTCTGATCAGATTCCTACAGGTGATGAACATGGTGGGGTTGTAACCCTCATGACTCTGCACACTGCAAAGGGCTTGGAGTTCCCAGTTGTGTTCTTAACTGGAATGGAAGATGGAGTGTTTCCACATCAACGCGCTTTGGGTTCGGCAACAGAACTCGAGGAGGAGCGTCGTCTGGCTTACGTAGGAATGACACGCGCCATGAAGCGCTTGTATCTTTCCCGCGCAGTAGCTCGATCAACTTGGGGTCAACCAAATTACAATCCAGAATCTAGATTCTTATCTGAAATTCCAGCAGAGCTTGTGGATCGCCAAGGTGAAGAACCTGGACCACTGGGACTTTCTGGATCAGGCTCATCTCGGCCACAAAAGCGAGACGAACCAGTAATGGTTCTTGAAGTTGGTGATCGCGTGCTGCACGACAAGTTCGGCATGGGGACTGTTACTGCTGTTGTCGGCCAGAACGAAAAAGCAGAAGCAACTATTGATTTTAAGAGTGCAGGAGAAAAGCGATTGCTTTTGCGCTACGCACCTGTTGAAAAGCTTTAGATTAATTGCCCCAAAGCCAAGATGATGGGTTCATGAATTCGCCATCTTTAGTTACTTCAAAGTGCAAGTGCGGCCCAGTAGTATTTCCAGTCGATCCTGATTTTCCAATTTCTTGACCGGCTGTAACCTTTCCATCCGTTACTTCAATTTTTGAAAGGTGGTTATACGAAGTTATGTAACCGTTGCCATGGTCCACTTCAATTCGGTAACCATATGCCCCACCCCAACCAGATGAGATCACAGTTCCATTGGCTGCAACAACGACAGGGGTTCCACTCTTAACTCTGAAATCCAAACCAGTGTGCCATCCCGTTGACCAAATTCCACCACGCTGGCCGTAACGAGCACTCAAGGTGTATTTGCCTTGAATCGGAACTTCGATAACACCAATCTGACGTAGGCGCTCTGCTTCGATTAATGCTGCTTGGAGTTCTGCTTCAGCTTGAGCCGCCGCATTTGCAGCCGCTTGCTGCTCACTTAATAAAATTTGAGCTTGCTGATTCTTTTGGTCTTGCGCCTCGGTAATCAAGGTATTCAATTGTTCGGAAGAAGAAGCCAGGGCTTGCAGCGATTTACGCTCAGCACTTGAAACCGTTGGCGTGGTATCAATGACCGCATTTGGATCGCTGGTTGGATCATCCACAGTGGCTGCCGCCGCAATAACTTCGGCTTCCGCGAGAGTTTGTCGATCATCAGAACGACTTGCTGCTTGGGCGCGCGAGGTGGTGTTTTGGATAGATTGCTGAGGAACTTCGGTCCCCGATGCGATGGTTGCGGAAGGATATTCCAGAACACTCGTATCACCGGTCTGAATAACTCCGGCAACCGTTGAGCCAGAGGTCACAGCTACCGAGCTCATGCCAGCAACACCGACCAATGCACCGAGGTGCTTTCCCGAAACTAACTTCTTTTTAGGGGCAGCATGACGCGCGGCGCGATGACGACCGCGTTGTGCTGTACTCATACTTAGACCCTATCGGAGGTAAAAATGCTTAAGTTATAAGTCTTTTCTACCTGACTTCTGGGCCTTTGGGAAATGAAAATGTGGTGTTAGTGGCAAAAGTGACATAACCCACCCCTTGAATCAGGGGATATCCGAAGATTCACAAATGAATTAGGAAAAATCGGGCAAATATTGGCAAATTGCGGGTACCCCGAGTTAGGACGGTATGAATTGGTGGCAAATTGCGGGTACCCCGAGTTAGGACGGTATGAATTGGTGGCAAATTGCGGGTACCCCGAATTTGCCTGTATGAATAAGGCATGAATCCAATCCGTATCGTGATCGCTAAGCCTGGTCTCGATGGCCACGATCGCGGCGCCAAAGTGATTGCCCGCGCGCTTCGCGATGCTGGATTTGAAGTCATCTACACCGGACTTCATCAGACCCCCGAACAAATCGTTCAAACCGCGATTCAAGAAGATGCCGACGCAATCGGAATGTCGATTCTTTCTGGCGCACATCTCACTCTGTTTCCAGCGGTGATTGAACTTCTAGCAGCAAAGGGAGCATCTGACATTGTGGTGTTTGGCGGTGGAGTGATTCCAACTGATGACGTAACTCAGTTGCAAGAATCTGGCGTTGCACACGTGTTCACTCCTGGTACTCCAATCGGAGACGTCGTTGAATGGGTTAGCGCCAACGTAGGTGTCGCAAGCGTTCGCTAAGGTTGTCTCACAAGCTAGCGAGAGAGTGACCCGCAAACCGTGGATCTATACGAATACCAAGCCAAAGAATTATTCGCCAAGCATGGCGTAGCTGTAGTGCCAGGCAAAGTTTGTTTCACACCTGAAGAAGCCGAAGCTGTAGCCACAGACATTGGCACAACCGTAGTAGTTAAAGCACAAGTCAAGACCGGAGGCCGAGGTAAAGCAGGTGGCGTAAAACTTGCTGACAATGCCAGCGATGCCAAGGATCGCGCAAGAGATATTCTCGGACTAGATATCAAGGGACACATCGTCCACAAAGTTTTAGTAGCTGAAGCGGCAGATATTGCGGAAGAGTATTACGTTTCATTTTTGCTGGATCGGACCAATCGCACATTCCTTGCGATGGCAAGCGTCGAGGGTGGCGTCGAAATCGAAGAGGTTGCGGTAAACAACCCTGACGCATTGGCAATGATTCGCGTCGATGCACTTGTTGGCTGCACACTTGAAAAAGCTACTGAGATTGCAGATGCTGCAAAGTTCCCAGCCGAAGTTCGGGACCAGGTAATTGAAATGCTGCAGAGTCTTTGGAAAGTTCTAGTTGAAGAAGACGCAACTCTTGTTGAAGTTAATCCACTTGCAAAGATTACAGATGGTCGGGTACTTGCCCTAGATGGCAAAGTTTCACTTGATGACAATGCGCAATACCGCCATGAATCACATCTTGCACTTGTTGATAATGCCCAAACCGATCCAATCGAATTGCGAGCAAAAGAATTTGACTTGAACTACGTGAAGCTCCAGGGAGAAGTCGGAATCATTGGCAACGGTGCAGGTCTCGTTATGTCTACCTTGGACGTAGTCGCTTATGCCGGTGAAGAGTTTGGTGGAGTTAAGCCTGCAAACTTCCTTGACATCGGTGGTGGCGCTAGCGCTCAAGTTATGGCTAATGGTTTGGACATCGTGTTAGGTGATCCAGAAGTTAAGGCCGTTTTTGTTAATGTCTTTGGTGGCATCACGGCTTGTGATGCAGTTGCTAATGGAATTGTGCAGGCAGTTGCAATGCTTGCCGAACGTGGTGAACCAATCACAAAGCCAATCGTGTGCCGAATTGATGGCAACAATGCAGTCGAGGGCCGTCGAATTCTTGATGAATCTGGAATTGCATTAATTGAACGTGTTGAAACTATGGATGACGCAGCTCGTCGCGTTGCCCAACTAGCTGCAGGTAAGTAGGACTTCTAATGGCAATTTTTCTGAAGGCAGATAGCAAAGTATTAGTTCAGGGTATGACAGGCTCTGAAGGCACAAAGCACACTCGTCGTATGGTCGCAAGTGGCACTAACGTTGTTGCTGGTGTAACTCCAGGTAAGGGTGGCCAAGAAGTTGATGGCATCCCAGTGTTCAACAATGTTGGCGAAGCTATGGCAGCAACGGGTGCGAATGTCTCAGTAGTTTTTGTTCCACCTAAGTTTGCAAAGGCTGCCGTGATTGAAGCAGTAGATGCAGCAATTCCACTATGCGTGGTTATTACTGAAGGCATTCCGGTTCACGACACTGCGGCGTTTTTTCAGTACGCCGAAAACTCTGGCAAGACTCGTCTAGTTGGACCAAACTGCCCAGGATTGATTAGCCCTGGACTTTCAAATGCTGGGATCATCCCAGGTGATATCACGAAAAAAGGGAGCATCGGTTTAGTGAGTAAGTCTGGAACATTGACTTACCAAATGATGTTTGAGCTAAGAGACCTTGGTTTCTCTAGTTGCGTAGGAATCGGTGGCGATCCAATCATTGGAACAACACATATCGATTGCCTAGCTGCATTCGAAGCTGATCCTGAAACTGAAGTAATCGTGATGATTGGTGAAATTGGTGGGGATGCGGAAGAGCGCGCAGCAGCATTCATCAAAGACCACGTTACAAAGCCAGTAATTGGATATGTAGCTGGCTTTACCGCTCCCGAAGGCAAAACTATGGGTCACGCGGGTGCAATTGTTTCTGGTTCATCTGGAACAGCAGCAGCAAAGAAAGATGCGCTAGAAGCAGTTGGTGTCCGTGTCGGAAAAACTCCAAGTGAAGCAGCCAGACTCGTACGGGAAGTCTTAGCTAGTCGCTAATTCGTGTCGAATCGGCTTTTTCTAGGCTGAACTGGGACGATTTTAAGTGTGACTGAAGCACCTTCGCGTAAGCGACCACCTGGCGCCCCACAGCGTCAGTGGCGACGCCCGGTGCCAGAAGACCACATCAATCACTATCCGCCACTTTTCGCTGGGATGATTGCAGCAAGCGTTGCTGTAGTAATTGGTTACATTTTTACACTTGGATTTGTCATGGCCGCTTGGCTGTTTGCCGCTCATGGCAGCGAATCAACTTTGCAAGTACTTAGGGCAGCAGGAATTGCTTGGCAAGTTATACATTTAGTTCCGATTGTTATTGGAACAACAACAATTGGTGTCCTTCCGTGGGGATTCCTCGTCGTACCAGTTTTCATTATTTGGAAAGTAACACAATGGGCACTGAAGAGCGCACAGCCAAAAACTGCATTTGAGTTCGTTAGAGTCGCAGTTTCAATAAGTCTTATTTACTCTGCCCTAGCTGGGGTAGTAGGTCTAATTTCTGTAACTCCTGATTTGTATACTTCCGCAACATCTGCAGTTTTACACTCATTGCTGGTTGCAATAACAGTTACTACAGCATGCGTAGTTACCTATGCACCATCAAGAACTGTTCTTACTGATTCATTACCAAAGCTCTTTGTTGATGGAATCAGGCCAGCGCTGATATCATTTGGTCTTTTGTTTGTCGCTGGTTCTTTATTGACTACGGTTGCGCTGGTCCTAAATTGGGCCCAGGTTCGTGCCGTCACAGCACTCATGGCACCGGGACTTATCGATGGCTTTTTTATGACTCTGTTGGGAATCGGATACTTACCAACATTGAATGTTTGGTCAATGTCATATCTGCTGGGACCCGGAATCCTGCTTGGCGGCGGCGGGATAGTAACTCCTGAGAACGCAAGCCCGGGAGCCTTGCCGGCTTTCCCTGTACTTTCAATCCTGCCAAGTGAATCAGCTGCATTAGCTCCATTTTTTATACTGATACCAATCCTGATTGGAATTGCAATTTATTTTTTGATTCCCAGGGAAAGATGGTCGGCACAAGGTGATTCTGTGGCAATCGCACTTTCATTTGTAGTTCGTTGGCGCGAAGTGGTCACTTTGGTTGTCTCAATCGGTTTACTTTCACTTTTTGTTTGGGTGGCAGCAAGTGCTTCGAGTGGCGCACTTGGTATCGGATACTTAAAGTTTGTTGGCCCAATACCTGCTCAGGTGGCGTTTGCGGCGGTCTCAATTTGTGGGATTTCTGCTGTACTAACACTTGTTTTACCTCGAACGGTTATGGCACTTCTTCATTGCTGGTCCAATCGAGATTCAGTTACAAAATAGACTCGGATTGTGTCAGAGTTTCGCGTAGTCGTATTAGCCTCGGGGTCAGGCACACTTTTTGAGGCCTTAGCTAAGCAAGCAAACAGAATTGGTATCAAGATCGTCGGACTCGTTACTGATAACGAGGTACTTGCCTGTCAACGCGCACGAGAATTAGATGTCCCAGTAACAATTGTGCCGGTACTAGAAGACCGAGTTAAGTGGGATCAGAACCTTGCTACCGAATTAGGCCGACTAAAACCATCTCTTATCGTTTCCGCTGGCTTCATGAAAATTCTTGGACCTGTTGTTTTGAGATTCCAACAAGGAAAAATCATAAATACCCATCCCGCATTGCTTCCAGACTTTCCAGGTGCGCATGCAGTCCGCGATGCACTTGCTGCTGGTGTTTCAGAAACGGGTGCGACTATTCACTTCGTGGATAAAGGAATTGATACGGGTGAAGTTATTGCCCAGGCCAGAGTTAAGGTTGAGCCAGGAGACTCCGAGCAGTCACTTCATGAACGTATCAAGCAAGTCGAACGTGAACTTTTGATTACAACCGTTAGTGACATTGTGCAAGGGAAGGTGAAACTCAAATGAATGAAACCAGAAAAGTCACCCGTGCCCTAATCAGCGTTTACGATAAGACCGGACTGGCTGACCTAGCCCAGGGACTTCATAAAGCGGGAGTAAAGATCGTCTCCACTGGCAGTACTGCGGCAAATATCGCTGCACTTGGTATCCCGGTCACCGAAGTTAAAGATGTAACTGGGTTCCCAGAATCTTTTGATGGAAGAGTCAAAACACTGCATCCAAAAATTCACGCCGGCTTGCTGGCGGATTTGCGTAAACCGGAGCATGTGGCCCAACTTTCTGAACTTGGAATTGAACCTTTTGAGCTTGTAGTCGTAAATCTTTATCCATTTGCCCAGACTGTTGCCTCAGGTGCCAGCATTGAAGAATGTATTGAGCAAATTGACATTGGGGGACCTGCAATGGTGCGGGCCAGTGCAAAGAATCATGCCAACGTTGCGATAGTTGTTGATCCCGCTTCCTATGCGGCTGTGCTTGATGCTGTTGAAAGTGATGGCTTTACGAGAACACAGCGTGTGGCACTTGCGACCTTGGCCTTCCAGCATGTTGCTCAATATGATGTAGCAGTTTCGAATTGGCTCTCTACTGTTGTTTTATCTGACGCTGATCCAACCCAAGTTGGTTTTCCAAGTTGGTTTGGCGGTGTTTGGGAGCGCGCACAGACTCTGCGTTATGGTGAAAATCCGCATCAAGATGCTGCGCTCTACGTTGCAAACTTTGGTAAGTCTGGAATTGCTCAGGCTGAGCAGCTACATGGCAAAGAAATGTCCTACAACAATTTTGTTGATGCAGATGCTGCCTACCGAGCAGCCTATGACCATAAAGCGCCGACTGTTGCAATCATTAAACATGCGAATCCATGTGGCGTGGCAAGCGACAAAGATATTGCTCAGGCTTATCAGAAGGCAAATGCTACTGATCCCGTGTCAGCATTCGGTGGTGTGATCGCAACTAATCAAGGCGTCACAAAAGAAATGGCACTCGCAGTTTCTGAAGTGTTTACTGAAGTAATTGTTGCGCCAGGCTTTGACGATGAAGCTCTTGAAGTTCTCAAGGAAAAAGCAAACATTCGACTTTTGAAAGTGGGTGCGCCAGATCTAGATATCCACTCCGAGATGCGACCCATATCTGGTGGCATGCTGCTGCAATCACAAGACAGATTCCAAGGCGCTGGTGATGAGGTTTCCAACTGGCAGTTGGTCTCTGGCTCGGCAGCTGATCCAACGACTTTGGCAGATCTTGAGTTTGCCTGGCGTGCCTCTCGTTGCGTTAAATCAAATGGAATTTTGCTCGCCAAAAATTTAGCTGCGGTTGGAATTGGCATGGGACAGGTTAATCGAGTGGACTCAGCTCGACTTGCTGTCTCTAGAGCGGGTTCAGATCGCGCCATGAATAGTGTCGCAGCGAGCGACGCCTTCTTTCCATTTGCCGATGGATTAGAAGTTTTATTAAACGCGGGAATTAGTGCGGTGGTCCAGCCTGGTGGATCAGTGCGCGATGACGAAGTAATCGCTGCAGCTAAGGCTGCTGGAGTCACGATGTATTTCACCGAAACTAGACATTTCTTTCACTAATCAGAGATATTTTCTCACGTCCCACCGCTAACCATTAATAAGTGGCAAGATGGGCAAGTTATGAAAACTTTCCTCAAGCAACAGTGGCCGATTCTAAGTGTTTATCTAGGAATTCTGTCTTCACTGTTTGTAGTTGCTTTCGTTAACTTTCGATCTGGCGCAATTCTCTTGTCACTCAGCGTGCTGCTTGCATTTGCCTTGAGACTCCGTCTACCTGATTCAGCTGCTGGATTACTAAAGATTCGCCGTCGGCGAGTTGATCTAACAGTTCTAGCTACACTCGGAACTTTTCTACTGATTTTGGCTCTTGTAGTGCCACAAGGAAGCAAGTAAATTCATGACACAAAACTCAGCACTGCAGGAAAAAGTAAAAATTTCTCACATAGTTATTACGTTCGTCGCTTCCGTCATCATTACCGCACAATCCTCAGTCAATAGTGAGCTAAATAGCTTCACGGAAAATGCATTGATTACGGCCTTAATCAATTTTGGCTCGGGACTTTTGATCTTGGCTGTGATGATGATATTTAGCCGCCCAATCAGAAGGGGATTCGTCAGCATTCCTCAGTTGGTGCGGGAAGGAAAACTAAAGCGCTGGCAGTTGTTTGGCGGCTTATCGGGCGCATTTTTTGTGGCAAGTCAAAGTAGCTTGGTGCAAGTAATTGGTGTTGCAATATTCACTGTTGCAGCGGTAGCTGGACAAACTTCAGCTGCATTATTAGTGGACAAAGTTGGTATTGGCCCCGCCGGTAAACAGCCAGTTACGGTAGCTCGAATTGGCGCAGCAATCTTAGGCATAGCTGGAGTTTTGATTTCGGTTCTTGGCCAGGAATCAGCTGGTCAATTCGCGTTTGGTGCGGTTCTGATTTCTTTCGCAGCTGGCGCTTTAGTTGCAACGCAGCCAGCACTTAATGGACAGATTGCAAATCAAACTGGGCAACCAGCAGCAGCAGCACTGGTTAACTTCATAGTTGGTTTTATCACTTTGATAATTGTTTATGGTGTTAGGCAGCAAGTAAGCCCACAAGCCTTTAATGTGCCACCGATGCCTTGGGAGAATCCAGTTATTTGGCTTGGTGGACCATTTGGCGTGCTATTCGTTTTGACTGCAGCGTTTATGGCAAAAACTCTTGGTGTATTTCTTTTCACACTGACGTCTGTAGTTGGCCAGCTTTCAGGTGCAATTTTGATGGATGTGCTATTTCCTACTGCGACAACGAACATTACCTGGCAATTAATTCTAGGCATTTCAATCACTGGTGCTGCTGTCGTTCTTGCCAGCGGCAAAAAGAAAACTAAGACCCAGTAATTGTAGCCACGAAAGTTTTCATGTCAGGGAAAACCTGATCTGGTGCTGCACTTGCAGCTGGCGCTGCGCCATTACCTCGACGCTTGATGTGAACAGTAGTCATCCCAATACTTTTTGCTGGCGCATGATCATGAAACAAGCTTTGCGCTACGTGCAAAATGCGATCCTTAGTTATGCCGAGCGTGCGCTCCACTTTTTCGTGAGCAAAATGAAAGTTATCAATGTTTGGCTTGTATGAACCAACTTGCTGAGCAGTGATGACTTCATCAAATTTGATTCCAATTCGTTCTGCAGAAGCAGCAAATAGGTCATCATCACAGTTTGTAATCACGACAAGCTTGAACCGCTTTTGAAGCTCAACAAGAGCATTATGTGAATCTGGGAATGCTGGCCAATCAACGACACTGCCACCAAACTGTGCTTCTTGCTCAGGAGTTGTGGTGATTCCACGAGCGGCAGCCAGCATGCGTAAGGTCAGACCAAGTACTTCGCGGTATCCCTTGTAGGGAACTTCGGCTTCATGTTCGTTTGCAGAAAACTCACCTAATAGTTCAGAGTCTGTGGCAGTTGCCACATCAGCTCCGAGAGCGGCTCGAATTCCGGCCAGAATTCCCGACTCCCAGTCAATTAAAGTGCCGTAGCAATCAAAAGTAAGCGCGTCGTATGCCTGGTAATCGACCATGGAACCCTCCAAGTGATATTCGTTTAGTGCTGTGATTTGTACTGTACATCCTGCATTGCCTGCCATTCCATATCCAGATACCTGCGGCATCACATGAGGCACTAAGATTTAAGTGTCTTGACGTCAAGATACTTTCACACAAAGGAATTCTCATGGCTGGCAAAGTTACCGTCGTAGGTGCTGGTTTCTACGGATCAACTACCGCACAACGTATTGCTGAATACAACATTGTTGACACTGTTGTCTTAACAGACATTCTCGATGGCAAGTCAGAAGGCTTAGCCCTTGATATGAATCAGTCGAGATCAATCGAAGGATTTGAAACTAAGATTGTCGGCCAGACCACAACGGTTGATGGTGGTGGATACGAAGCGATTGCTGGTTCTGATGTTGTGATCATTACTGCTGGTTTGCCTCGTAAGCCGGGAATGAGTCGCATGGACTTAATTGAAACAAATGCCAAGATTGTTCGCGGTGTTGCAGAGAACATTGCAAAGCATGCACCTAATGCAGTGATCATCGTGGTTTCAAATCCACTTGATGAAATGACTGCGTTAACGCAGCTTGCAAGCGGCTTCCCTAAAGAAAGAGTTCTTGGGCAAGCAGGGATGTTGGATACTGCCCGCTTCACACACTTTGTTGCTGAAGAACTAAAGGTTCCAGTTGCATCAGTGCAGACGCTTACTCTTGGTTCACATGGCGACACCATGGTTCCAGTTCCATCTCGATGCACAGTAGATGGCAAGCCACTTGCCGATCTATTGCCGGCTGACAAAATTGAAGAACTTGTGGTTCGCACTCGCAATGGTGGCGCTGAAGTTGTTGCACTTCTCAAGACCGGGTCTGCGTACTACGCACCCTCTGCAGCAGCAGCGCGAATGGCAAAAGCTGTAATTGAAAATTCAGGCGCGGTAATGCCAGTGTGCGCTTGGGTTGATGGCGAGTACGACATCAAAGGCGTTTACCTAGGCGTAGAAGCGCAAATTGGTAAGGGCGGAGTCACGAAAGTCGTTGAAACGAAACTAACTGACTCAGAGCTTGCTGAATTGAAAGCCGCCTCCGAAGCGGTTCGCGAAAAGCAATCAGACGTAGCCGGACTCTAAGTTTTCTACAGACATCCATTAAGGAAAATTACATGTCAAAAATTAAAGTACAAGGAACTGTTGTCGATCTAGATGGCGACGAGATGACTCGCATCATCTGGTCATTCATCAAAGAGCAACTGATTTTGCCTTACTTGGATGTCAACATCGAGTACTACGACTTGGGCATGGAAAACCGCGATGCAACTGACGATCAGGTGACAATTGATGCGGCCAACGCAATCAAGAAGCATGGCGTTGGAATCAAGTGTGCAACTATTACGCCAGATGAAGCTCGAGTCGAAGAGTTTGGGCTAAAGAAAATGTGGAAGTCACCAAATGGAACTATTCGCAACATACTTGGTGGTGTGATTTTCCGGGAACCAATCATCATCAGCAACATTCCAAGATTGGTGCCTGGCTGGACTAAGCCAATCATCGTTGGTCGTCATGCCTTTGGTGATCAGTACAAAGCAACTGACGTCAAGATTCCTGGTGCTGGTTCATTAACTATGACCTTTACACCTGCCGATGGTGGCGAACCAATGGAATTGAACATTTTTGATTTCCCAAGTTCTGGCGTTGCCATGGGAATGTACAACCTGGATGAATCAATTCGCGAGTTTGCTCGCGCTTCGCTTCGTTATGGTTTGGGACGCAATTACCCGGTTTACCTATCAACCAAGAACACAATTTTGAAGGCCTATGACGGTCAGTTCAAAGATATTTTCCAAGAAGTGTTTGATAAAGAATTCAAAGCTGAATTTGATGCTGCCGGCCTGACCTACGAACACCGCTTGATTGATGACATGGTTGCTTCCGCCCTTAAGTGGGAAGGCGGCTATGTCTGGGCTTGCAAGAACTACGACGGTGACGTGCAGTCAGACACAGTGGCTCAAGGCTTTGGTTCACTTGGACTTATGACCTCGGTTTTGATGACACCAGACGGCAAAACTGTTGAAGCTGAAGCCGCACATGGCACTGTGACCCGTCACTACCGCCAACATCAGCAAGGTAAGCCAACCTCAACGAATCCAATTGCTTCAATCTTTGCTTGGACTCAAGGCCTGGCACATCGGGGCAAGCTAGATGGCACACCTGAGGTTACAAAGTTTGCCGAAACTCTAGAGCGCGTCTGCATTGAAACCGTAGAAAGCGGCAAGATGACCAAGGACCTTGCTTTGCTCATTAGTAAAGATCAGGCTTACTTAACAACTGAAGAATTCCTGGCGGCAATCAATGAAAACTTGCAGAAAGCAATGTCGGCTTAATTCATGCTTGGCGTAATTTCAGCTAATGCAAATGGCGTTCGCGCTGCACTAAAGCGTGGTGGCTTTGACTGGATCAAGAGTCAACTCGATGCTGGTACAGCTGAAGTTGTTTGCTTGCAGGAAGTGCGCGCGACCACCGATCAGCTACACGAAGTGCTTGCCGCCGCCGGGCTGTCAGATTTGCACGTAGCCCATGATTCAAGTGTCCGACTCGGACACGCTGGGGTAGCAATCTTAAGCACCAAAAAGTTAACGAAGATTAAAACCGGTATTGGGCCTAAGGAATTTGCTGATACTGGTCGTTGGGTACAGGCAGACGTTGAAACCAAAAAAGGACCAATGACGATTTGCTCGGTTTATGTTCACTCAGGTGATGCAGAGAAGCCGGTACAACAGGAAAAGTATCGTTTTCTAGAAGCTATGACCAAGAAGTTTCAAGCGGCCCAGAAAGCAGATGAACTTTTTTTGGCATGCGGTGACTTTAATGTTGGTCACCGCGAACTCGACATCAAGAACTGGAAAGGCAACTTAACCAAAGCTGGATTTCTTCCAGAAGAGCGTGCCTACTTTGATAAGTGGTTCGACAAAGTTGGAGTCGTTGACTTAGGGCGAAAGCATGCCGGTGAAGTCGAAGGTCCCTATACCTGGTGGTCCTGGCGTGGACAGGCCTTCGATAACAACGCTGGCTGGCGAATCGATTACCACGTTGCAAATTCCGCACTGGCACCACATTGCAAGGAAATTGTGGTTGGTCGAGCTGACACATATGCCCAAAGGTGGAGCGATCACGCTCCAATAACGGCGAAATTTAACTTGTAGACTCTAGCCATGGGGACCTTCTGGCAAACGATGGCAATCGTTTTGCTATTCACGGTTATTGGTGGTGTATTCGCAGCAGCTGAAGTTGCGTTGATTTCGTTGCGCGATAGCCAAGTCAAGAAACTGGCTGCTAGCGGTAGGCGTGGGCGCCGCCTAGAAAAATTGATGCAGAACCCCAATCGATTCCTAGGGGCAGTTCAGGTTGGTGTGACCCTTGCTGGATTCCTTTCTGCAGGATTTGGCGCCTCCAGAATTGTGCCGATTTTTTCCCCACAGTTAGTTGAATGGGGATTGAGTGAAAGTGTCGCTGAAACTGTGGCATTCATTTCTGCCACAGTACTTATTGCATACCTCTCTCTTGTTGTGGGTGAGCTAACACCAAAGCGATTAGCAATCCAACACTCTGAGCGATTTGCGCTAATTTTGGCAACTCCGTTAGATTTCATCGCCAAAATCACATCTCCTTTTATCTGGTTACTTTCACATTCGTCAGATGCGTTGTTGCGAATTGTTGGTGGTGACCCGCGCGCTGGCAAAGAACAGATCTCAGAAGAGGAACTTCGTGGCATGGTTGCTATGCACGAAGACTTAACTCATGCCGAACGTGAACTTATTGATGATGTTTTTGAAGCCGGCGAGCGAGAAATTCGAGAGATTATGATTCCACGCACAGAGGTCGCATTCTTGGATGCTGATTTGCCAGTTTTCAAGGCAGTAAAGATTGTGGCTGACAAACCTCACTCGCGTTATCCGGTATCTGACGATTCAGAGGATGACGTATTGGGATTCGTTCACGTCCGTGATCTGCTAGATCCAGAAATTCGTGAACGTTCGATCCGAGTTGGTGACTTAGTTCGAGATGTTGCGAGGTTGCCCGGAACAAAGCATGTAATCCCAGCCCTAACTGATATGCGGGCAACAAATGCACATATGGCAATTGTGGTTGATGAGTACGGTGGCACAGCAGGAATCATCACGATGGAAGATCTTGTGGAAGAACTTATTGGCGACATCAGGGATGAATATGACACTGATTTGTCAGAAGGCGTGATTCCGCCCGGAAAAGATGTCGTAGTTGATGGCCTGCTAAACCTTGATGATTTCCAAGAAGAAACTCTGATGGAACTTCCCGAGGGACCATACGACACTGCGGCTGGATTTATGGCGTCTCAGCTTGGTCGAATCCCTATGGTTGGTGACGAGATTGTGATTGAAGCAGGATCATTGTCAGTACTTGAAATGGATGGCCGAAGGGTGTCCCGGATTCGAGTAGTTCGTTCTGCCACAATAGGGCAATGACACCGCGCGTTTTATCTGGCATCCAGCCGACTTCTGACAGTTTCCATGTCGGCAACCATCTAGGTGCGCTACAAAACTGGGTTGCGATGCAAGAGACCCACGACTGTGTTTATTTCATCGCAGATATGCATGCCATCACGGTTGAGCAAGATCCAACGACGCTTCGAAGTCGGACCTTGTTGTCTTATGCTCAACTGCTAGCCCTTGGCATTGATCCAAATAAATCAACTTTGATTGTGCAAAGTCACGTACCAGAACATGCGCAGTTGATGTGGGTAATGTCTTCAATCACAGGCCTAGGTGAAGCAAATCGCATGACACAGTTCAAAGACAAGTCTGCAAAGGGTGGCGCAGCCACAGCAAGTGTTGGATTGCTGACTTATCCAATTTTGCAAGCGGCAGATATTTTGCTTTATCAAGCCAACGCAGTTCCAGTTGGCGAAGATCAGCGCCAACATCTAGAACTAACTCGCGACCTTGCTATCAGGTTCAACAGTCGATTTGGCGATACGTTCACAGTTCCAGAAGCTCACATTGTAAAAGGCACTGCGAAAATTCAGGATTTACAAGATCCAGCAGCAAAGATGAGTAAGTCCTCGCCATCGGGCTGCATTAACTTGTTAGATCCGTTGAAGACGACCGAAAAGAAGATTAAGTCTGCGGTTACCGATTCAGATTCAGTAGTTGCCCTTGATCCAGTAAACAAAGCTGGTGTTTCAAACTTGCTGACAATCATGTCTGCTTACACCGGGACATCGATCCCTGATTTGGTAAAGAGTTTTGAGGGTCGAATGTATGGCGACCTCAAGAAAGAAACCGCAGCTGCAGTGCTTAGTTTTGTTGAGCCTTACCAAGCTAGGGTCGACTCGTACATGACAGACCCTGCAGAGCTTGAGAACTTGATGCGAAAGAGTTCCACTCGCGCTCGCGAGATTGCGGTAAAGACGCTGGCTGATGTTCACGACAAACTTGGATTCGTTCATCCGTGATTCTGAGTAAATCATGAGCTGGGACGTTGTACTTTTCGATCTCGACGGCACATTAACAGACAGTGGACTTGGTGTTGGCAATGGTGTTTTGTATACCTTGGAAAAAATGGGTTACCCAAAACCAAATGAAACCGAGTTAAGAAAATATCTTGGTCCACCACTTTGGACTTCATTTCAGGACTATGCCGGAATGCCAGAGTCCGATACTCCTGAGGCAGTGCGTTTGTATCGTGAGTACTACAACGAAACTGGTGCCTTCGAGAATTCTGTTTACCCTGGGATTCCAGAATTACTGACAAAGTTGAATTCTGACGGAAAGCGTTTGGCGGTAGCCACTTCAAAAGTCGATTATGCGGCCTTAGCGATTTTGCGACACTTCAATTTGGACCATCACTTCGATGTGATTGCTGGCTCCGACGAAACGGGTGAGCTTCGTGGAACTAAGGCTCTGGTAATCGAGCACGCCCTCTCCGAATTGCGCATGTGTGGCGGTACTTCAATCGTGATGATCGGGGATCGGGAGCATGACATCTTGGGCGCCAAAGAGCACGGGATTCCTGGGATCGGGGTTCTCTACGGCTACGGCGATCGGGACGAACTCGAATCCGCGGGAGCATTGGAAATCGCTAGTGAAGTGTCGGACTTAGAGCTGGCTTTGTATCGCTAAATTACCCGCAATGTTTTGAGCAATTGTGGTGTGCGGTACATCACAGCGGATTTTCCTTGGCACTTCTGCGGGCTCAGGCCCGAGACCCTAAACTTCTGGCTATGGCTGTTAAATCAATGGAAAATGGTGTCTCGGCGCCGGGACGTGCACAAATCGCATTTCGACATTTAAGAACTGATAAATGGTGGATTGAACCACTTATTTCTGTCGTTGTTCTGTTGTCGTTCATTGCATACTCAACTTGGCGTGCGTTCGAGAATGCGTATTACTACGTTGACCACTTGGTTTCACCTTTTTACTCACCATGTCTTGCCACATCATGTCCACCAGAAGCAGCCATTCTTGGTACACCATTTGGTGACTGGTACTCAATTTCACCAGCGCTATTAATTTTGGTTTTCCCATTAGGTTTCCGTTTGACTTGCTACTACTACCGCAAGACTTACTACCGTGCGTTTTGGATGTCACCGCCTGCATGTTCGGTAGCTGAACCACACAAAACCTACACAGGTGAAACTCGTCAGCCACTTTTACTTCAGAATTCACACCGCTATTTCTTCTTTGCTGGCCTTATCTTCAACGTCATTTTGACTTACGATGCACTCTTGGCCTTCAAGGGCAAAGATGGTGGCTTCGGAATGAGCGTTGGCACTGTAGTTTTGTTGGCGAACGCAATCTTCCTTTGGATGTATTCACTGTCATGTCACTCTTGCCGTCACGCAATCGGTGGACGTTTGAAGCATTTCAGCAAGCATCCAGTTCGCTACAAGGCTTGGACCTTTGTCTCGAATCTAAATCCACATCATCCAAAGTTTGCCTGGGTTTCGCTGATTGGCGTTGCTCTGTGTGACCTGTATGTACGCAGCGTCGCAACAGGCCAAATCACAAACATCTACTTCTTCTAAGGGGACTTGAACACTCATGGCTGAATTTGAGCGTCACGAATACGACGTTGTAATCATCGGTGCTGGTGGCGC
>JBIIMD010000046.1:0-7858 GCA_044232525.1 Candidatus Nanopelagicales bacterium
CACATTCCGCGTAGTTTCTTTCGTCCGAGCTCCAATTGAATCTGATGTTGTCACCGATGATTTGTTCGACGAAGTTGCCTGGTCTTGGTTAACTGATGCACTAACTGATGCTGGTGCGGCGTTTCATAATGTATCTGGAACTGTTACACGTACCGTTTCTCGATCGTTCGCTGGCCTAGAAGATAGATCTACTGAGACTGATTTAGAAATTAGGGCATCTTGGTCACCCGATACTGAAGATCTTTCAATGCATATGAAAGCTTGGCTTGCCCTGATAGAAAAAAGTTCAGGCCTTACCCCACTTCCGGAAGGTGTTACCGCACTTTCACGAAAGCGCTAACCGTTACTTATGTCAGAACAAATTGAGTCACCAAAAGAGGTGACAGACTCCCAGAGTGCTGAACTACCAGAAATTGAGAGCATTCGAGTCACTGAACCTCGTGACGGTCTTCCAGAAATTGTCTCCACTCCGGAACAGCTTGCGAAGCTTGCAGCGACAATTGCCAGTGGAGTCGGACCAGTAGCACTGGATGCCGAACGTGCATCAGGATTCAAATACAGCCAACGCGCATACTTGATTCAAATCCGCAGACAGGGTTCGAGATCACATCTAATTGATCCAATCTTGTTTCCCAACCTAGATCCGTTGCAAGAAGCGCTAACTGACGTGGACTGGATTTTGCATGCTGCATCGCAAGATTTAGTCTGCTTAGCCGAAGTTGGACTTAAACCCACAGCAAACGTTTTTGATACGGAACTTGCCGGACGCTTGCTCGGTTTGCCTCGCGTTGGCCTTGGTCCGCTGATTGAAACCCAACTTGGGTATTCGCTGGCAAAAGAACACAGTGCGGCAGACTGGTCAACTCGCCCATTGCCGGAATCGTGGCTCAACTACGCGGCGCTCGACGTTGAATTTTTGATCGAATTATGGGAATTGCTAGAGACTCAGTTGCGCGACGCTCAGAAACTTGAATGGGCGCTTCAAGAATTTGATCACGTTAAGCGCACCACAGCTCCGATTGAGCGCACAGATCCTTGGCGACGCACTTCTGGAATGCATGTCATCCGTAACACACGTGAGCTAGCGGTGATACGTGAAGTGTGGCATGCCCGAGACGAGATTGCGCGCGAACAAGACGTCGCCGCTGGTCGGATTTTGTCGGATTCACACATCGTTACCTTGGCTAGTTCTGGTCTCACCAAGGAATCCGAACTTAAGACGCTTTCGTTTATGCATCTGCGAAACGTTAAGCGCAACGCCAACACTTGGATTTCTGCCACCCTGAAGGCTCATAGTTTGTCGGATGACGAATTGCCAGCTCTCAAATTGCCAGTTAATGGACCTCCAGCGCCCAGAAACTGGGAAGCCAGAAACCCACAAGCCTGGCGAAGACTTGAATATGCCCGTGCTCAACTTTCTCAAATGGCCGAAAAGCTGGGACTTCCAGTTGAGAATTTGATGACTCCAGATGTCATTAGACGAGTTCTATGGACTCCTCCAGAAGATGTTGCAGGCCTTCAACAAATGCTTGTCGAGCACAATGCTCGTCCATGGCAAATTGAAATTGTTGGTCCAGTTTTAGAAGCTGCAATTTGGGGCTTAGACGCCAATAAAACTAACGAACCGTAGTTTTTAGGCCCTGTTCAATGGTTTCGGCAATTCCCTGCGCATCAAGTTGCAGTTTATTCAAGATGGATTTGCGCGTTGCATGGTCTAAGAAATTCTTCGGAATTCCAAGCGAGGTAACTCGAGTACTAGCTTTGGCAGCGCGAAGTGCGCTTCCAATTGCTTCCCCAATGCCACCATCAACTAATCCGTCTTCGATGGTTACTACAAGTTCACGATTTGCCAGGTAGTCAACAAGTTCACTTGCAACTGGCAGCACTTGGATTGGATCAATTACTTCAACGCCATACCCATGATCTTGCAGAGTCTTTGCTGCCTCAAGTGCCTGAGTTGCCATGCCACCAATCGACACGATAGTCACATCAGGATTGGTAGCTTGAATTAATACATCTGCAAAGCCAAGTGACTTCTCAGCTGGGATGTCATTTGGAATTGCACCCTTGGAAAATCGAATCACGGTTGGATGATCAGATTTATCGACACTGGTACGAAGTGCTGAAACCAATCGAGCGCCATCCCGCGGAGCGTATAGGTCTAGGCCTGGAACCACTCGCAGCAACGCCATGTCCCACATGCCGTTGTGGCTAGCTCCATCATCACCAGTGATACCTGAACGATCGAGCGCAAAAGTAACGCCCGCACCATGAAGTGCCGCGTCCATGATTACCTGGTCAATCGCACGATTCAAAAAGGTTGCATAAACAGCAATTACCGGATGTAACCCTGCGTGAGCCATGCCAACTGCACTAGTAACCGCATGTTGCTCGGCGATTCCAACATCAAATGTGCGATCTGGGAACTTATCGGCAAAAGCATCAAGACCTGTTGGTCCAAGCATGGCTGCGGTAATTGCAACTACATCTTGTCGTTCGCCACCGATTGCAACCAACTCTTGTGAGAAAACAGATGTCCAGGACTTAGCCGCTTGGGTTAATGGCTTTCCAGTATCAGGATCAACTACACCTACCGCATGGAAGCGATCAGCTTCATCAGTTTCCGCTGGCTGATAACCACGACCCTTTTCCGTAATTACGTGCACAATAACTGGGCCACCAAAATCACGAGCCCGCTGGAAAGCAAACTCCATGTCTGCGATCTTGTGGCCATCAATTGGTCCGATGTACTTCAGCCCAAGATCTTCGAACAAGCCCTGTGGCGCCACAAAATCTTTGATGCCTTTTTTCATACCATGTAATGCGTTATAAACCGGTGCACCAACCACCGGGGTTCGCTGTAAAACTGACTTACCCCAGTCCAAAAATCCTTCGTAACCCTTTGTAGTGCGCAGAGTTGCTAAATGACGAGCCATGCCACCGATAGTTGGCGAGTATGAACGTTCATTGTCATTAACCACGATCACGATTGAGCGATCAGAGCCATCTGCAATGTTGTTAAGTGCTTCCCAAGTCATGCCGCCAGTTAATGCACCGTCACCGACAACAGCTACCACGTGGCGATCTGATTCGCCGTGGATCTCAAATGCCTTGGCAATACCATCTGCATATGAAAGCGCAGTGGAAGCGTGGCTGTTTTCGATTACGTCGTGAATGCTCTCAGCCCGACTTGGGTACCCCGATAGACCGCCTTCTTGTCGCAAGGTGTCGAAATCATTTGCTCGACCAGTAACCATCTTGTGTACATATGACTGGTGGCCGGTATCCCAAAGAATTGGATCCTTAGGAGAATCAAAGACTCTATGCAGTGCCAAAGTGAGTTCAACAACTCCAAGATTCGGTCCTAAGTGGCCGCCAGTCTTGGTTACGTATTCAACAAGTGCGATTCGAATCTCAGCGGCCAAAGCCTCAAGATTTTCAGCAGACAAGATGCGCAAGTCGCTAGGGGAATTGATTCCTGGCAAAAAAGCCACAGTCTTGCCCCTAACCAACTAGTAAGTCCCACAAGTCTAATGAGATCTAGCGATTTACGCCTGATGCCAAAGGCGAAAGACCCGATTGATTCTAGGATTTAATTGCGTTTAAGGCTTCAATTACCGCGTTGGCTGAACTTAGTTCCAAGGCCAGTCGCGCACCTTCATGCTCCAAGGTTGTCAGCAATTCATTCAAAGCCTCAGGCGCTAAGTCCGCCATGGTTCGGGCGCTGCGATAAGCATCCCGAATTGCTTCCACTTGATGCTCTAGTTGAAAGGTAGCAACGTAACCAAGCGCAACCGGATGAGTGCGAAAGATCTCATATGTTCGAAACTCTGATGGACACCGGTCAAGTAGCCAAGCACTGGCTTTTACTTCCCAGCCAGGTGCTCCAACTGGAATTAGATCAGCGGGCCAACTACTCATGCTTTAGCAAGTGAGCGAAGTACATATTGCAAGATGCCACCGTGACGGAAGTAATCAGCTTCACCAGGAGTATCGATACGAACCACAGCTTGGAAAGACTTAACGGTTACATCCGCAGAAGTTGCGGTCACTAAAACAGTACTTGGGGTTTTGCCAGCATTAAGCTCCACAATTCCCGTCACATTAAAAGTTTCGGTTCCAGTAAGTCCCAGAGAGTCCGCAGTTTGACCTGCTGGATACTGCAACGGCAACACTCCCATACCGATCAAGTTTGATCGGTGAATTCTTTCGTAAGACTCGGCAATTACTACACGCACACCTAGTAACGCAGTGCCCTTCGCTGCCCAATCTCGAGAGGATCCGGAACCATATTCTTTGCCGGCCAAGATAATCATCGGGATGTTCTTGCTGGCAGCGTTCACAGATGCTTCATAGATTGAAGTTTGTGGTGCACCTTTAACTGTGAAGTCTCTAGTAAAGCCACCCTCAACATCTTCGAGTAGCTGATTACGCAAGCGAATGTTTGCAAATGTGCCACGAATCATTACTTCATGATTACCGCGCCTGGAACCATAGGAATTGAAGTCCGCTTTGGCAACGCCGTTTTCCTTTAAGTACTTACCAGCCGGGCTATCTTCCCGAATCGAACCCGCAGGTGAGATGTGATCAGTAGTTACCGAGTCGCCTAGCTTTGCAAGCACTCGAGCACCCGTTACATCTGTTACTGGCACTGGTTCAACTGGCATGTTCTCAAAATATGGTGGACGGCGAACGTAAGTGCTCTTTTCATCCCAATCAAAAGTCGCGCCAGTTGGTGTATCTAGATTCTGCCAACGGGCATCGCCAGCAAATACATCTTTGTAGCGTGAAGTGAACATATCCGCATCAATTGATGAATCGATTACCGCAGCCACTTCTTGCGCACTTGGCCAGATGTCCTTCAGATAAACCGGTTTGCCATCTTTATCGTTACCAAGCGAATCATTTTGTAAATCAATTGCCATAGTTCCAGCAATTGCATAAGCAACAACCAAAGGTGGTGATGCCAAGTAATTCATTTTTACATCAGGGTTAATGCGACCTTCAAAGTTACGGTTACCCGAGAGCACCGCAACTGCAGCTAAATCATTGTCTTGAATGGCTGAACTAATCTCTGGTGCAACTGGTCCAGAGTTACCAATACAAGTAGTGCAGCCATAGCCAACCAGGTTGAAGCCAAGTGCATCCAGGTATTTAGTAAGGCCTGATTTGTTGTAGTAGTCAGTAACAACTTGGGAGCCAGGTGCCAATGTGGTCTTGACCCAAGGCTTACGAGTTAAGCCTTTTTCAACTGCCTTTTTAGCAAGCAACCCAGCAGCCATCATGACTGATGGATTGGAAGTGTTGGTGCAAGAGGTTATTGCCGCAATCACAACTGAACCGTGAGCGACATCGAAGTTTTCGCCGTTAAGTGAAACCTTTCCAGTCTTGCCGCGATCTTGGGTGTAAGTCTGGACAGCTGTTTCAAACGCAGTTTCAGCATTGGAAAGTTCAACGCGATCTTGAGGCCGCTTTGGACCGGCAATCGATGGCGTGACCGAGCCTAAATCAAGTTCGATGTATTCGGAATACACCGGTTCGATTGCTGGGTTATGCCATAGTCCTTGCTCTTGGGCATAAGCCTTAACAAGAGCAAGCTGAGATTCTGGTCGACCAGTTAGTCGCATGTAGTTCAAAGTCTCTTCATCAATTGGGAAGATCGCAGCAGTTGATCCGTATTCCGGACTCATGTTTCCAATGGTTGCGCGATTTGCAAGTGAGACCGCAGTAACGCCTTCGCCGTAGAACTCAACGAACTTACCAACAACACCGTGCTTACGAAGCATTTCAGTAATTGTCAGAACTAAGTCAGTTGCCGTTGTGCCTGGTTGCATTTGTCCGAACAACTTGAAGCCAACAACACGTGGAATCAACATTGAAACTGGTTGACCGAGCATTGCGGCTTCAGCTTCGATTCCACCTACTCCCCAACCCAAAACGCCAAGACCGTTGACCATTGTTGTGTGTGAGTCAGTTCCAACACAGCTATCTGGATAAGCCATGCCGTTACGAACCATTACAACACGAGCAAGTGCTTCAATGTTTACTTGGTGAACGATGCCGGTGCCTGGTGGCACAACTTTGAAGTCATCAAATGCGTCTTGGCCCCAACGCAAGAATTTGTAGCGCTCACCGTTGCGTTCGTATTCGAGCTCCACATTCTTGTCCGCAGCTGCATTGTCCCCGAAGAAATCTGCAATTACTGAGTGGTCGATTACAAGTTCAGCAGGTGCAAGTGGATTGATGCGATTTGGATCGCCGCCTAGTTCAGTAAAGGCTTCCCGCATAGTTGCTAAATCAACTACACAAGGCACACCAGTAAAGTCCTGCATAATCACGCGAGCTGGGGTGAACTGAATTTCATCTGTTGGTTCAGCTTGCGCATCCCAATTAGCCAGAGTTTGAATCTGCGCTGCTGTTACGTTGGCGCCATCTTCAGTGCGCAAAAGGTTCTCAAGCAAAACTTTGTGAGTAAATGGCAGGCGTTCGCTGCCTGGCAAAGCATCCAATCGAAAAATCGTGAAGGTTTCCCCGTTCACAATTAGTTCAGATTGGGCCTGGAATGAATTGAGGCTACTCACGGAGCTCCTAAAAGTATCTTGACGTCAAGATAGATTCTACGTCAATTACCTTGGGAATTCTTCAGCTGGCGGCTAAAACCGCTCAAAAAGTGCAATGCATTCAACATGGCCAGTCATCGGGAAGGCATCTAGTCCTACCAATTGAGTCATGGACCAGCCAGCATCCGCCAGATACTTTGCATCTCGGCCAAGTGCACTTGGCTCACATGCCACATAGACAATGGCGCGCTTTGTGATTCGATCTAGTTCATTAACCACTTCTAAGCCCGCACCTGCGCGCGGTGGATCCAGAATAACTACCTCAAAGTCTTCATCAATCTGCGTGATCCACAAGGATACATCGGCGGTGATCAAATCCATCTGCGGCAGATCACTGCACGAGCGACGCGCATCTCGCATCGAATCAATTACTGATTCAACGGCAACTACTTCGCCCTTTTCAGTTACATCAGCTGCGATGCTGGCCGCAAACAAGCCGGCGCCAGCATAAAGATCAAGGGCTTTATCCCCTGGCTTTAGATTTGCAAGTCGGCGGACCGTGTCAACAAAAACTTTCGGTGCATCTTTATGAACTTGCCAAAATGAACCCGCGTGAATTCGCCAGCTACGATCTCCCACTGTTTCATCCAGCCAAGGTCCACCACGTTGATCAACAACTACATGTTGGCCAGTTGAGCTTTGAGCTGTACCGATGTCTCCGCGACCAATGTGAACTTTATCTTGCGCAAGTTGTACCGATCCTTCAACTGCAATTAAGCAGTCATCAATTTCAATCACAGTATGTGAGCGTGGCATCTTCATGCCAACTGATACCCCGCCAATGCGGGAGTATCGATTTCGAGTGCGCCAACGTAATCCGTTTTCGCTTGGGCTAAGTGCGATAACTTCAAATTCAGCTAACGGCTTCCCATTTACATGAGTAATTCCACCCAGGTGCGCCAATTGCTCACGGACAACTTCACTTTTCAAGCTGCGTTGATGCGCAATGCTTACGTGTTGCCAATCGCACCCGCCGCATACTCCGGCATATGTACACGGTGCATTAACTCGATGTTCGCTACTCTTAACAACTTCGACTACATCGGCTCGCAAAAACTTCTTGCTGATGTCGGTAATCTCGGCTTTGACAGTTTCTCCGGGAATACCGTGTCGAACAAAGACAACTTGGCCGTTGTATCGGGCTATACAGAAGCCGCCATTTGCAACTTTGTCTACCAGCAATTCGACTATGTCGCCGATTTTTACGACGACAGCTTCAGCCATTGCTGGCTTCCTTC
>JBIIMD010000048.1:0-7747 GCA_044232525.1 Candidatus Nanopelagicales bacterium
ACTCGGTCCGGTAGTTCCGCTTGCAGCAACTTCGGCAACGGCGCTAGCAATAATTTTTGCCAAATCTTCATCAGAGAGCGCGGCTGGAAGGTAAGCCTGAATGATCCCAAGCTCAGCTCGTTCTTTGTCTGCAAGCTCTGGTCGCTTCGCTTCGTCATAGGCAGTCGCTGCTTCTTTACGCTTTTTAGCCTCGCGATTGAGCACGGTGATCATGTCTTGATCATTAAGTACACGGGCCTCCTTGCCAGACACTTCCTCATTTGTAATTGCAGCCAGTACCATCCGCAACGTCCCCGAAGTAAGAGAGTCCTTGGCTTTAATTGCAGTAGTTAGATCGGTATGTAGTTGCTCTTTGAGGTTTGTCATGTCTATACCTTGCCAGACAAATGGGCTAAATGATGCCTAGGCCTAAGGCTCTGGTTCTGGCTCAGGCTTAGGTTCTGGCTTAGGTTCTGGCTCAGGTTCTGGCTCTGGTGGATTCGGATTAGGTATGGTTAAGCCAGTTAGCGGATCAATTACTAGAGTGCCATCGGCTAGTTCTTTTTTAAACTTCTTAGCTGAGACTTTTGTGTTGCACTCGATTAGTTCATCGTCTTCCAGTCCTGCACATTTATCTCTTGTCGCAGTGATCTTGTTTCCGTAACCACCTGCATTTACCCCATTAAGCGTGTTTAGATCCCACGGAGTTTCTGGCGTTCCTTCCAGAGCACCGACCAATGAATCACGCCAGATCGGTCCTGGCAATGTTGATCCAAAAACCTGTGAGTAGTAGCGACCATTAATGGTTACGCCTTTCATCGGATACTTTTGACCACCTCGAGGATCACCCACCCAAACGGCAGCGGCCATGTCTGGGGTATAGCCAACAAACCAGACAGCGGCAGAACTGTCAGTAGTTCCTGTCTTACCAGCTGCTGGACGACCCAAATCCATGGCCTGACCAGTTCTACCCTTAACTGGGCCATTGATAACACCTGCCAGCACAGCAGTAGTGCTATCCGCTACTTGCAAATCAATAGTGCGCTCACAGTCAGCTGACGGAACGTTTAAATTCTTGCCATTGCGATCAGTAATTTCAGTAATGGCAATTGCGTTGCAACGAATTCCATGCGCAGCGAAAGTTGCCATTCCTACTGCCATGTCAAGAGTAGTCACGTCAAAACAGCCAAGTGTGAAACATGGAAACTTCTCGAAGTCTTCACCATTGCCCTGTTGCACCCCAGAGGCTTTCGCGATATCTGGTGGGTCACAAAGCCCAAGTTGTTCTTCTAAACCAACAAAATATGTATTCACTGAATATGCAGTTCCGCTAAGAATATCAAAAGCACCAGATGCAGTTGAGTTTCCAACTTCATATGGAGCGAACTTGTCCCCAGTTTCACATTCGACAAAATCCTTAAACTTTTTCTTTTCAGGAGAGTTAATAACTTTGAAAGGATCCCACCCCTGCTTGAAGGCAGCTGCAATTGTGAAAGCCTTGAAGGTTGATCCAGCTTGGAAACCAACGGTGCCATTCGCATCAACCGGCGCACTGTAATTTACAGTCGTGTATCCAATGCCACTGCGACCCCACTTTCGATTCTGGGCCATGGCAGTAATCTCACCGGTACCAGGCCGAATCATGGTGATTGATGCAGCCTTGCCACTGGGATCGTCAAACGGAATTCGCTCTTCTACAGAATTCTGAGACGAAACCTGTGCTTTGCGGTCTAACGTAGTTTTGATTGTTAGGCCACCGATGTCTAGTAGTCTCGCTCGATCCTCTGATGTCTCACCAAACACCGGATCATTTCGCAAAACAGTTACAACGTAATCGCAGAAGAAAGGTGCGATTGAAGTCGTGCAACCATTTGGAAGTTCAGCAGGATCGAGATCATCTTCGACAGAAACTGCCTTAGCTTGATCTGCTTGCTCTTGAGTTATGTAACCAGTGTTCACCATCGCGTTCAAAACATCATCACGTCGATTTTGAGCGCGCTCTGGATATTGTGTTGGATCAAACCGTGATGGATTTTGCACGAGACCCGCAAGCGTAGCGGCTTGGCTTAAAGTTAAATTGTCAGCATTTGTAGAAAAGTATCGGCGCGCAGCAATTTCTACACCATAAGATCCAGCACCAAAGTAGGCAATGTTCAAGTAACCTTCAAGAATTTCTTTCTTCGAAAGTTTGTTTTCTAGAGCAATTGCATAGCGCGCTTCGCGGAGCTTGCGATTGATTGAAACCGCGGTAGCTGCATCTTGCTCTTCTTTGGTCGTTGCAGCTGTTAGCAAGATTTGCTTTACATACTGTTGGGTAATTGTCGATCCACCCTGTACCTGACCACCTGCACCTGTTGAAATAGATGCACGAAGAGTTCCGCGAAAATCGATGCCAGCATGATCTAAGAACCGCTGATCTTCAATTGCGATAACAGCTTGTTGCATGATTGGAGATATTTCTTCAAGTGGAACTTCAATTCGGTTCTGAGCGAATAGCACGGCAAGAATGTCACCATTTGAATCAACAATGGTGTTTTGCTGTGGCAGCGGTACTTGAGTTAGGTCGCTAGGTAAATTGGTGAAAGCCTGTGCGCTATTGCGCGTTGCAAGGCCGACACCACCAACTACCGGCAAAACAATGAGAGCAGCAATAACACCCGCGAGCGCGACAAATGTAGTCATGCGGGTCAATAGGCCAAACCTATTAAGTCCAGTTCCCCCAAGGTTGGTTTCCATAGTTATTCAATGGTAACTCCCGTTATGTCCGATGTGAAACGAGCACATTTAGACACACATATCAAACAGATAACAGTTGCAATTTAGTGGAAAAAAACGGGCTCAAGGTATTGACATGACCCATGGAGTACCCCAATAGTTGACCCATTGGTGTTTGCTCTAGCATTTCGCATAAGAGAAATATCAAGAGACGTTAATCCAAGTATGAGGGGATACAAATCGTCAATGTCATTGCCAATGTGGAATGCTGAATGGAGTCGCAGCGCAGCCTGTCGCGACACAGACCCAGATCTTTTGTTCGTTCAAGGGGCAGCTCAAAACCGGGTCAAAGTGATTTGCGCTGGCTGTTCAGTGCGAACCGAGTGCCTGGCTGATGCTTTAGATAATGAAATTGAATTTGGTGTTTGGGGTGGCATGACGGAACGAGAACGCCGCGCCCTGCTCCGGAGGCGCTCAAATGTTACCTCTTGGCGAGAACTTCTAATGAATGCTCGTAAAGATTACGATCGCCTTGATCCAGTCGCCTTTGTGCGCGGAGCCTAATTCCAACATTTTTACTAAACCTCCAACTGTCGTATGCTCAAGTCATGACTAAGTGGGAATATTTGACCGCGCCTTTACTGGTTCACAACACCAAGGCGATCTTGGATAATTTCGGCCTTGATGGCTGGGAACTTGTTGCAGTAATCCCAGGCATGAATTCAGAAAATCTTGTTGCTTACTTTAAGCGACCAAAGGAATAGGAAACCATATGAGCGCAGTAGAAGATCGTTTGTCCGCATTAGGAATCACAGTTCCAGAAGTTGTTCCACCAGTAGCTTCCTATGTACCGGCATCACGTACTGGAAATTTGGTTTACACCTCAGGCCAACTACCGTTTGTTGACGGGGTACTAATGGCAACTGGCTTGCTAGGTAAAGATGTTGACGAAGAAACTGCTGCCAAGTGTGCAGCGCAGTGCGCAGTAAATGCAATTGCTGCAATCAAGTCGTTAATTGGCGATCTAGACAAAGTAGTTCGCGTAGTTAAGGTTGTCGGCTTCGTAGCCAGTACCCCTGAATTCACAAAACAACCAGTTGTAATCAATGGTGCAAGTGATTTGTTCATTCAAGCTTTCGGCGATGCTGGCAAGCACGCTAGATCCGCAGTTGGTGTTGCAGCTTTGCCAGCTAACACTCCGGTTGAAGTTGAAGTGATTGTCGAAGTTCGCGATTAAGTTTTAAATTCGGATCGGCAGAAAGGAAACGGAAATGATTGAAAGTAATTTGCATGAAACTCCGCTCTTTTCCGCCCTGGACGAGGAAGCTGCAACTGCGCTAAAACAGTCAATGGTTCCGCAGGCTATTAAAAAAGGGCAAGACCTCTTTAAAGAGGGAGATTCAGGCGATCGACTTTATGTTGTGACTGAAGGCAAAATTAAATTAAGCCATGCCTCAGGTGATGGCCGCGAATCTTTGCTAATGGTATTGGGGCCAGGAGATATGTTTGGCGAACTATCTTTGTTTGATCCAGGACCGAGAACAGCGACTGCAACTGCAATAACGGATTCACAAGTTTTGGGTTTAGGACATACTGACTTAAATCCATGGCTGGCTGGACGGCCGGAAGTTTCTAAATCACTTCTGCAAGCATTGGCACATCGCTTACGTCGTACAAATGAAACTATGTCAGATTTGGTTTTTGCTGACGTGCCAGGTCGAGTGGCTAAAGCACTTTTGGAACTTGGCGAAAAGTTTGGCACCAAAACCAATGATGGACTTTACGTTCATCATGATCTAACTCAAGAAGAGTTGGCGCAACTAGTTGGCGCATCACGCGAAACTGTCAATAAGGCACTTGCAGACTTTGCAAGCCGCGGCTGGGTCAAATTAGAAACCCGTTCTGTTGAGATTCTTGACATTGAGCGGTTATCAAAACGCGCTCGTTAACAGATCATCTAGTCTTAAGTAATGTCCCCGCGCGAATCTAAAACTGCCTTAAAGGCTCGCGCACTTGCAATCGATACAAAACTTTCACAAATGTTTCCAGAAGCTAGATGCGAATTGGATTATGAGGATCCATTGCAACTTTTGATTGCAACAGTCTTATCGGCTCAATGCACCGACAAGCGAGTCAACATGGTTACACCAGTTCTATTCAAGAAGTACCCAACAGTTGCTGATCTTGCAGCTGCCCCGATTGAAGATATCGAAGAAATCATTCGATCGACTGGTTTTTATCACAACAAAGCTATGTCCATCAAAGGTCTATCAGCTGCGATCATCGAACGCTTTAACGGCGAAGTTCCAAATACTTTAGAAGAGTTAGTGACGTTGCCTGGAGCTGGACGCAAGACTGCAAATGTTGTTTTAGGAAATGCATTTGGCGTTCCAGGAGTAACGGTCGACACCCATGTTGGTCGAATCGCTAGACGGCTTGGTTGGACCAAAAACACTGATCCAGTAAAGGTCGAGTTCGACATCATGGAAATTATGCCTTCGGAGTATTGGACCATGATGAATCATCGATTGATCTTCTTAGGCCGCCGAGTCTGCCATTCCCGCAAACCGGCTTGTGGTGCATGCGAACTTGCCAGCATGTGCCCATCTTTTGGCGAGGGTCCGACCGATCCAGCTGAAGCGGCAAAACTAGTGAAGACTGGTGATTGAGATGAGCGCACCAGAGTGGATGAATCAGCTGATCACTCGTTTGCCAACTTTGCAACCGAGTGATTTATCTCGGCATGCTGTCCCGGAAGAATCTACGCGGGAAGCAGCGGTGCTAGTTCTATTTGGACCTAGAGATAATTTTGGCGAAGTAGTAATCATTGAACGTGCATCACATCTAAAGGCGCATCCCGGACAACCAGCATTCCCAGGCGGTCGTGTTGAAGAAGGCGATAGTTCACTTTCCCAAACTGCATTGCGTGAAGCCAAAGAAGAAATTGGACTTAACCCAGACTCAATCGAAATCCTGGGGGAACTTCCTCAGCTATGGATTCCGCCATCAAATTTCAAAGTGACACCAGTTCTTGGTTGGTGGCACACTCCACATGAAATCACCAATGTCGATGCCAATGAAGTCCAGGCAGTGCACCAAATTCCGTTGGCAGATTTGATCAACCCAGAAAACCGAACTCGGGTTCGTCACATAAATGGATCATTTGGTCCAGGGTTCAATGTTGAATCGATGTTGATTTGGGGATTCACTGGTGGATTAATCAGTCGGCTTATGGATATTGCTGGCTGGTCTATTCCATGGGATGAATCGCAAATTGTTGAACTGCCAGCCCCAGCACCCAACACTGAAGTGACAAGTTGAATCCGCTCTATCTTGATCTAATCTTGATCGCTTTCGCAGTTTTTATTCTGTTTTCCGGATGGCGACGCGGATTGTTCGTAAGCGTTTTTTCATTACTCGGATTGATTTTTGGTGCGTGGCTCGGTCGCTCCGTGATCGACATTGTTAATGGCGCATCGACTTCTACTTCGCTAACTAAAACTGCATTAAGCGCGGCAACACTATTCATTGGAATTGGTGTTGGAAGTGCTATTGGTGGGTTTATTGGAAGAAGAATTCGAAACGTATTTAGCTGGTCTCCGTTTCGCCTGCTGGATAATTTGTCCGGAGCAGTGCTTTCGCTAATTGCTTGGTCAATTGTGTTCTGGTTACTAGCCACAACATTGCTTGCAGCACCAGTGTCATCAATTACAAATACGGTCTCGCAATCTAAAGTCTTAAACACCCTCGAGCAATACATGCCGACAGCAGTTCGTGACGGTGTTGAATCAGTTCGCATCTATGTTTCAGATTCTGGATTACCCGAAGGATTCGCAAACGTATTGCTTGCCCCAGCGGTAGAGCCACCAGACTTGACCGCGATCGATGCCCCTGCTGTGATTGCAGCTTTGGATTCTGTTGTAAAGGTAGAAGGAACTGCGCCAGAGTGCAGCACTCGACTCACAGGATCAGGCTTTGTAGTTGGCCAAGACTTAATCATTACCAACGCACACGTGGTTGCTGGAGTAGAAAATCCAACAGTAAGAGTTAAAGGCAAAGGCAAGGCTTTTGAAGGCATTGTTGTTTACTTCGATCCTGCCTTAGATGTGGCAGTAATTAGGACCAAAGACTTCCCATCAGTTGCCTTGCGAATTAGTGAACCATTGTCTCGAGGGGATAATGCTGCTGTTGCTGGCTTTCCAGGAGGCGGACCACTTGCTTTGATCCCAGCGCGCGTCCGCAGTGTTATCGACTCCGTGGGAACTGACATTTATGGGGATGAGCAAGTGACGCGTGAAATCTATGCAGTCTCTGCAGATATCAAGCAAGGAGATTCGGGCGCACCTATGTTTGCCCTAGATGGCACAGTGGCTGGACTTGTTTTCGCATCCTCGGCAACAGATGCCCAAACAGGCTACGCACTAACTGCCAAAGAGTTTATGGTTGGAGTTGAAATAGCCAGTACTGCTACGCAAGCCGTAGATACAGGAGAGTGCTCTGGTGTCTGAAAAGTAAATCTCTATTGTCAAAATGGCTTGACCTAGGACGATTTTGAGAGAACGATCATTGATAGAACAAATAACTTGAACTCACAAACATGACGAAAGTGTGGAGAAAATGAGCGGTGAAGCGTTAGAGAATTTGTCTCACGAGGACCGCGTATTTTTACCATCTGAAAAATTCGCTGCTCAAGCCAACGGCAAAGCTGACCTATATGAAAGCGCTAAAACAGATCGCGAAGGTTTCTGGAGTAAGCAAGCGCAGAATTTGCAATGGGACACCAAGTGGAATCAAGTTCTTGATTGGTCAGAGGCACCAGTATCGAAGTGGTTTGTTGGTGGAAAGCTAAACGTTTCCGTTAATTGCCTTGATCGTCACGTTGCCGCCGGAAACGGTTCACGAGTAGCAATACATTTCGAAGGCGAACGCGGTGATACTCAAACAATTACTTACCAAAACTTATTGGAGTCAGTAAGCCAAACCGCAAATGCATTGACTGAATTAGGTATCAAAGCGGGGGATCGCGTTGCTATCTATATGCCAATGATTCCGG
>JBIIMD010000049.1:0-7714 GCA_044232525.1 Candidatus Nanopelagicales bacterium
ATTGGGTTATCTGGTAACGCTATTGTTTCGCAAGATCCAGTTGCATGCCCTTTGAAGGCGGCGCGATGGGAATAATGCGACATAAGCGGCAAAATATCGCTCGCCATTATTTTTCCTAAGTCACCAGATTTATGGGAACGCTCACCACAGGCAGTTTGCTCATCTGGATGCACATGCGGACCAGCCAAAATCAATGAAGTTGGGTGAGCGGAATGCATGATGCCACCGGTTGTAGGTGTTGCATGATCTCCAGTTATAACGATCGTTGTGGTTTGCGCTAATTCAATTAGTCGGTGGCAAGCACGATCTAAACTCTCGATCACATCTCGCTTCAAAGCCGGAGACTTGGTGTGTCCGGCTTCATCGGTTGCCTTGGTATGTATGTGAACAAATGAATGACTCTTACTAAGTTCGATCCCAGCAAGTACTCGAGCCTCAAAATCCTCTTGAATGTTTTCCATATCGCTTGGTATGTGAATTTGAGTCATGCCAAGCACTTCGGCCAAACCTCTATATAGTGCTGAGCTGGTAACGGCAGCTCCCGTTAATCCAGTTGACTGCTCGAACGACTTCAAGCCGGATTTGTTGCTTGCCCACTTTGTAACTGGCGCAATCAGTTCGAGTTTTCCAGCTTCGTGCCTGGCTTTGTTTACTGGATGATCTTGCAGCATTCGCACTGCAGCATTGAGCCAGCTTGTCATTAGATCTGCAGAGATCTGAGCGGCTGGTATATCCGCAGCATCATCAAGTGGCAGCGGTTTCAATACTGGATGCAGGTGACCAAACAGTGGATCACTGTCGCTGATCTCATGAGACGGCAGGGCGGCTGACTCTAGAATGCATTCGCCATTTCGCAGTGGATGCAAAACGGGATTTAGTTCATGGGGCATAACCCGAAGCGCGTCAAACAAATCTAAACAATCAGCAGTATCTTCCGCGCTCACTCTGCCAATGGCATGAAGTTGCCCATCACGGATTTCCGCCGGGCGGAGAGCTAAATGAAAATGAGGAAGCTCATCTGAAATCGAAATTCCCATGCCAGTTGCTTCAAGTAAGGCTCGGCCCGGAAAGGTTTGGGTCTGACCAAACATGGCCCAGTGACTACGTTCACTTGAAGTTGCTCGCCCGGGTCCAAATGGTTGATGAATTCCGGAGACACCGATTCGAGTAAGTTCATCCAAGTTTGGAGTGTTTGCAGCTTCTAGCGGAGTTTGACCATTCAATTCATCGGATGGTCGATCTCCAAGTCCATCAAAGGTAATCAAAATCATGGGTGTGCGGTCATCCCACATAGGTGCTGGCTTCACTTAAGCACTCACCTTCGAAGTTGCTTTATCCCAGTCTTGTTGGATTGTAGAAATGGCGCCAGGAGCGACAAGTGGGTGCCAGTCAGATTCACCGGATCCGAGAGATTGGCGAATGTCAGAGGCTGACAATTTGAATTCCGGTGCGGGTAACTCAAGAGTTTCAAATCCTTGATCCGTAAAAAGTGCTAACTTACTGGCTTCCCAGGAACTAAAGATTCGAAGTGCAAACACCGTCTCGGCAGGTACTGTCCAGGAATCTGGTTGCGTTAAATCAAACGGAATGATTTCGATGGCGACTGCGCTTAACTCAGGAAGGTTAGCAATCGAATCATCAATGATTTTGACGCGCGTCTCATATGAAAATGGATTAGCGGTATCTGTGTGGCGATGCTGGCTAGCACTATGCACCTGCAACCGATCAAGATCTGGATTGGTAACGCCAATTATGATGCGTTCAAATTTGTGACTAAGCGCTGACAGTACCTCCCGGTGTTGGTTATGAAAGGGTTGGAATCTGCCAGTGAAGCAAGCCACACGCTGAGTCATTGGTTATTTAGTTGCACTCAGTGCTTTGATCTTTGAAATTGCCTCATCAGTCTGAACTACATCTGCATAACGGCGACCGACATCCTGCATATTTGCATCGTGTGGTCCGGCGTCTTGATCGCCACAGGCGTCATCAACTGCAATGGTTCGGAAACCGTGAGAGAAAGAGTCCACGATTGTGGCTCTAACGCAACCTGATGTGGTTACGCCAGTGACCAGAACAGTATCAATTCCATTAGTAGTCAATATGCTGCTCATGTCAGTGCCAAAGAATGCGGAAGGAAAGCGCTTCAAGATGTATACATCATTGTCATCCCATAGATCTGGGTGAATCTGAGCTTCGTACGATCCTGGATGAATGTCTCGCAATGCCGGAACTTTCCAGCGCGCAAACTCAGTGTCAGTGGACCAGGCAACTGCCGTGTGAATGATTGGAATTCCGGCAGCTCGGGCAGCCGGGAATAGGCGAGCGGCGTTCTTTATCGCACGCTGAGCGTGCTCACTGCGGCCTAATGCAAACTTTGGATCACAAAATGACATCTGAAAGTCAACGGCAATAATCGCAGGCTTGGTACCCCAGCCAACTTCGCCTTGTCCGTAACCAGCATTTTCGAATGAATCTGACATGTGCCCTCCAAATGGCAAAATACCCACTTCTTGTATACATCTAATCCAGAATTCATGTTGGGTTTTGACCAAATTAAGGCTTTCAATGGCAACTAGTCACAAAAAGTGGCAGAATTGTATGCAATCTGAATAATCAGGAGCACAAGTGAGCAGTTTCGACCTTTACAAGACCGCTGATGAACATGAAGAACTTAGATCTGTCGTTCGAGCCTTGGCCGATGCCAAGATCGCCCCGTTTGCAGCAGCAGTTGATGAAGATGCTCGCTTCCCACAAGAGGCGTATGACGCACTGGTTGCCTCCGAACTTCAAGCTATTCACGTCCCGGAGGCTTACGGCGGAGCCCAAGCAGACGCCCTGGCTTCAGCCATTGTGGTGGAGGAAGTCGCCAGAGCATGTGCGTCTAGCAGTCTGATCCCAGGCGTCAACAAACTTGCATCTTTACCCGTAATCTTTAGCGGCAGTGAAGAGCTAAAGCGAGAATTTTTGCCGGGGCTTGCCTCAGGTGAAACTCTTTGGTCATATGCGCTTTCGGAAACTGACGCTGGAAGCGATGCCGGCGCTATGAAAACAACGGCTGTGGCAAGTGGTGACTCTTGGACTTTGAACGGCTCGAAAAAGTGGATTACAAATGCTGGTGAAAGCCACATCTACACAGTGCTTGCCGTAACTGACAAAGACAAAGGTGCTCGTGGCGGTATCACTGCATTCATTGTGAAGAAAGATGATCCGGGCGTGAGCTTTGGCGCACCAGAAAAGAAGTTGGGAATCAAAGGATCGCCAACTCGCGAAGTCTATTTAGACAATGTCGTAATCCCAGATACTCGCCGAATTGGTGAAGTGGGTGCTGGCTTTGGAATAGCTATGACAACACTAGATCACAGTCGAATTGCGATTGCAGCGCAAGCCGTAGGAATTGCACAAGGCGCATTGGATTTTGCCGCAGGTTACATCAAGGAACGAAAGCAATTCGGTAAAGCGATCGCTGAATTCCAAGGAATCCAATTCATGGTTGCAGATATGTCCATGAAGCTTGAGGCTGCGCGCCAATTAACTTACGCTGCTGCAGCCCGAAGCGAACGCGGCGATTCAGATCTAACTTTCTTTGGCGCAGCAAGTAAGTGTTTTGCATCCGATGTTGCGATGGAAATTACTACAGATGCCGTGCAGTTGTTGGGCGGATATGGATTCACCCGCGATTATCCGGTTGAGCGCATGATGCGTGATGCGAAGATCACCCAGATTTATGAAGGCACAAATCAGGTGCAGCGAATTGTGATGTCACGTCACACCTTGGCATCTAGATAACGAATGTCCCAAGCATCTCCGGAAAAATTGCGTCGAGATGCGCTGGGAATTTTGGCTGCCGCAATTGCCGCTCAGTTAGCCGTATCAACAGCGCAACAAGGATTACCGGCGCTTGGACCAATTCTGGCAAGTACTTTTGATCTGACAACTTCTGGTGTTGGACTGCTACTAGGAACTATCAGCCTTGGAACCGCAGTTGCGGTGATCTTTTGGGGAAACTTAGCGGACCGAATAAATGACCGATTAGTTGCTCTGCTCGGGCTACTCGGAACCGCCACATGTTTTTCGATTGCAGCATTTTTCAAGGCCTCTGAGGTTGCTCACTTTGCATTAATTTTTGCTGGCATCATGATGGCTTCACCAACGGTGGCAATGACCAAAGGATTAGCTAGAAATTTTGTGCATTTAGGGAACATTGGGTTTGCACTTTCAACTCGACAAGCGGCGGTACCAGTTGGCGGCGTAATCGGTGGGATTGTTTTAACGAGTATCGCCGTTTCCTATGGGTTAAGCGCAGCACTCTACGCACTATCTGGCCTGATTATTCTGGGTGGAGTATTTGTCTTGTTCGCTCCCACCGGAGTCGCCGAACCGCCACGACTAAAGGCCGAGAATCTACCTCCCGTTAATTGGCGCAGACTTTCTCCGATCCTTGTCGCAGCTGCATTCTTTTGTCTTACGCAGTTAGGAATTGTCGCACTACTAACTTTGTATTTGAGTGGCAGCAGAGGATGGAGCCCAACTCAAGCAGGGCAACTTTATGCACTCATGATGGCTTTTGTGATCCCACTTCGAATTCGGCTTGGCGTAATCAGTGACAGGTATCCAGCCAAGCGAGTTCAATTCCAAATTGTTATTGCGCTCTTAGGAGCAACTTTGCTTTTGCTGTGTGCGGTTCTTGAGCAGTATGCGATTGTGGTGCCACTACTTTTCCTCGCGGGCATATCTGCAATGGGGTGGAACGGCCTGTTATTCACAACTGCAGTAGTTGCAGTGCCGCCAGAAAGAGTTGGGTTCACGCAAGGTGTGCTACACAGCTTTATCTTTGCCGCAGGGGGACTTTCACCAATCATCATGTCCCAAATTGTTGAATCTTTCAGTTGGCAGGCAGCCTGGACTGTAATGGCGATATGCTCAGTTATGGCAGCGGTTTCCCTCAAAATGTTTGACACCACTCCAGCCCAAGCAAAGGAAATGGCATGAGCAAGCAACGCGTTGACACCGAGCTTTTGGATGAGATCCAGCGACGTGTGCTCTGGCTTGCCGTTCGAATGGTTGACTTTGCAAACCGCGAGCGAGAACTAAAAGATGATGTAAAAGTGGGTGGCCATCAGGCCTCAAGCGCATCCCTAACTTCGATCATGACCGCACTTTATTTTGACCATCTAGATGGACCAGATCGAGTAAGTGTTAAGCCTCACGCATCTCCGGTTTTCCACGCCATTCAGTACTTACTTGGAAATCTAGATGAAAGCTACTTGAAGCGCTTACGTGAATTTGGTGGATTGCAGTCTTATCCATCACGAACTAAAGATCCAGATGCGCCTGACTTCTCGACCGGTTCAGTTGGCCTTGGCGCTGCAGCCCCACTTTTTGCGGCAGCAACACGTCGTTACGTTGACTCGCACTTTGGCGAGCGCCCACACTCTCGATTCATAGCTTTGATTGGTGATGCTGAACTTGATGAAGGCAATGTCTGGGAAGCGGTAGCCGATCCAGCAACAACTGAACTAGGTAATGTGATGTGGGTCGTTGACTTTAATCGACAGTCACTTGATCGCGTTATTCCTGGAATTCGCATCATGCAGTGGCGAGCTCAATTTGAAGCAGCTGGCTGGCATGTAATTGAAGTTAAGTATGGCAAGAAATTGCAAGCCAAGTTTGCTCAGCCTTTCGGCAAGGATCTCGAAGCTTGGATTGATGCGATGGCCAATGAGCAGTACCAATCTTTGTTTGGCTTCAGAGGTCAAGAATTGCGCACCCGATTCTTAGAAGGTGCTCCGGCTGAAGTAGGACTCTCAGTTGCTGAACTTGATGATGAAGCGCTTTATGAATTAGTCACAGATCTTGGTGGACACAACTTAGACAGTCTGCGTGATGCGTTTGCAGTTTGCGACAGTGTTACGGATCGCCCTAGCGTTGTATTCGCGTACACAATCAAGGGTTGGGGACTACCAATGGCAGGCAATCCAAGAAACCATTCAGCGCTGCTAAGCGGGGAACAAATTGATAACTTCCGCAGCGAACTTGGACTAACCAAAGAAAATGAATGGTCAGATTTCGAGCCACAAAGTCCAGCTGGAGTTCTTTCGGCACAGCGTCGACATGACCTACATCGACCACCAACTTCTAAAGGCGTAGAACTGAATATTCCTGCGCCAGAAATTGCTACCGGAACTAAACCATTGAGCACGCAAGAGGCATTTGGCCGCGTACTTGTAGACCTATCCAGAATTGAAGAGATTAATAAGTATCTAGTTACAACTGCGCCAGATGTTGCAACGTCAACCAACCTGGCTGGCTTCATTAATCGCAATGGTATTTACTCGCCTGATGAGCGCCGGGCCTGGAATGAAGACCCAATGTTGAAGTGGGCAGAAGGTCCAACCGGACAACACATTGAGCTCGGCATCAGCGAAATGAATCTTTTTCTATTGCTAGGGCAACTTGGCTTATCGTGGGATTTGTCAGATCAACCATTGATTCCAATCGGAACGGTTTACGACCCATTTGTTTGTCGTGGCTTAGATGCGTTTATTTATGGCACTTATTCCGCCGCCCGTTTCATTATTGCTGGTACCCCAAGTGGCGTTACTTTGGCACCTGAAGGTGGCGCACATCAGTCAACAATTACGGCTTCCATCGGTATGGAATTACCGGGAGTTACATTTATCGAACCAACTTATGGAACAGCACTTAGTTGGATGCTCGCCGATGCAATTACTCGCGTTGCCGCTGGTCCGTCGGAATTGAAAACTGCTGCGCCTTACGACGACGGTGCGTTCTACTTCCGATTAACAACCAGGCCACTTGATCAAGCACCATTTGAAGCAGCCCGTAAGAGAATCGGCGATGCCGTATTGAAACGTCAAGTTTTAAGTGGTGGCTACCGACTCTTTGATGCCTTTGAGCAATTCCCAGAGTTGCGAGGTGCTGACGATGCGGAACGAGTTCCTATGGTTCACCTAGTTGCATCTGGTGCAGTTATGCCGGAAGTTTTAGCTGCAGCCCAGGAACTTTGCAGCGAAGGCGTAGCTGCGCACGTTATTGACGTAACGAGCGCTGACCGTTGGTACGGAGCATGGCAACGTACTTTACGTCAAGCGGTTCGCACTGCCTCTGCGCCGAGTTTGCCCGGACCACTTTGGTCAGTCATTGGAGACCGGGCTCCAATCGTGACGATTCAGGATGCTTCAAGCCATGCCATGGCATGGATGGGATCGGCCATCGGTGTGCCTTGCGTATCTCTTGGCGTCGATTCCTTCGGTCAGTCAGGAACTGTTAAGGATCTTTACAACATCAACGATCTGTCATCCGGTGCGATTGTTAACGCAGCTCTTGCTTCGCTAGCGCTAGATAATCGATGACAAATCTGACTACACCAACGAAGTCACACACTGCGCTATTTTTAACAGTCTCAGTTCTCTTTGGTGGCAATTACATGTGGGCGCACTTTGCCCTGCAATCGTTCTCTGCACTTGAAGTTGCCTGGGGGCGCACGGTTCTGGCCGCAGCAACATTGGCGATTGTCCTGCTGATAACTAAGGATCATTACCCACGCGGTAAAGAAATTTGGATCAAGTTAAACATTGCAGCAATCCTGTTTAACACTGTTTCTTTTGTTGGCATGGCTACAGCCGTTAGTCGAATTTCGACAGTTCAAGTGAGTATTTGGAATGCCTTAGTTCCGTTGGTGACTCTTGGTTTT
>JBIIMD010000007.1:0-24881 GCA_044232525.1 Candidatus Nanopelagicales bacterium
GCCTGGCTGATCAAGTCTGCAGCTACAAAATCTGGATTCGCTGAATCATCAGCCAAGATTGCGATTTCAGTTGGGCCGGCTTCGGAATCAATTCCGATTAAACCCTTGAGCATTCGCTTTGCCGCAGTTACATACATGTTGCCTGGACCAGTAACTAAATAAACCGGTTCGATTTCAATTTCGTCAGTGGCCCCGTATGCCATCAATGCAATCGCTTGAGATCCGCCTGCGGCATAAACTTCAGTAACGCCAAGCAAAGCGCAAGCTGCCAAAATTGTTGGGTGTGGCCATCCCCCGAAATCTTTTTGTGGTGGCGAGCAAACAACTAAGGACTGCACCCCAGCAATCTGAGCTGGAACCACATTCATAATCACGCTGCTTGGATATACATAAACTCCACCAGGAACATAAAGTCCAACGCGCTGCACTGGTAACCAGCGTTCGGAAACTGTTCCACCAGGGGCAACAGTTACGGTTGTATCACTTCGACGTTGGTGTTCGTGAACAATTCGCACTCGAGCAATTGCATCAATAAGTGCAGCCTTGATCTTTGGATCAAGTTCCATAAGTGACTTATCAATGATTTCTTGCGGTACCCGAATTTGTGGGGCACGAACGCCATCGAACTTTTCAGACCAGTCTTGAACTGCGGCAACCCCGCGGTCCCGGACGTCTTCGATGATTGGCCGAACTTGTTCAACCACTGAATCCAAGTCAAACTTCGCGCGCGGCACTAGATTGCGCAGATCCGAAGCTCGTCGGGATCCACCTCGCAAATCTAGGGTTGACAGCATAATTCAAAGTTTAACTTGATTTCTTGGGCATAGGATTTGTTGCTATGGCCACAGGTACTCCAGCGACTAAGTTGCTAAAGTCTGCTGGAATCAAGTACACCGAGCACGAGTACTCCCACGATCCCAATTCGACCTCATTTGGGCTTGAGGCTGCTGAAAAACTAGGCATTAATCCAAATCGAGTATTTAAGACCTTGATTGCCAATGTGGATGAAACTTTTGCTGTAGCAGTTGTTCCAGTTAATCAACAAGTGAGCCTCAAATCACTATCACGAGCCTTAAATGCCAAACGCGCATCTATGGCTGACCCCGCCCAAGCAGCGCGACTGACTGGCTATGTGGTCGGTGGCATAAGTCCACTAGGGCAAAAGCGGCTTCTCGCTACAGTGATTGACGAATCAGCAAAACAGTTCGAAACCATTCTGGTTAGTGGCGGCAGACGCGGCTTTGATATTGAACTTTCGCCAAATGACTTAGCGGAGCAACTCTCGGCGTTGTTCGCCGAAATTGCTAGTTAGTTTGTAAAACTGGTGCTTCTAAACAGGCAGCGCCAAGCAATGCTTTTAAGTCTGCGAAAAGTGACGGTGATGGCGCGACTCGCAACTTGTCATCAGTCTTGACTGAAACAAACTTGTCGGTCTGCACCACAGTTAAGTGAACTTCAGTCGTACCAGGATGTGCACTAAGAATTTGGCGCAACGAATCCATTACTGCCGCATTAACTCGAGTTTCTGGAATGTAGACATTTACTGGACCGGAGTAAGCAGCACTGATGTCTGGAACTGAAACTTCGAGAGCAGCAACCCGTGGGCCTTCATCATCACGTTTATCAATACGAACTTTCATCAACAAAATTGCGTCGTCATTTAGCAGGGTTGCAAACTTGGTAAACGTGTTTGGCCAAACCATGACTTCGACAACACCTTCAAGGTCTTCGAGCGCAACAATCGCCCAACGATCACCTGATCGCTTTGTGGTTTTAAGTTGCACGCTGCTGACTAGGCCACCGAGTGTAACTACCGCTCCATCTGAGGCATCTGCAACACCAGAGATTGGCATAGAAGTACTCATTGCCAAAACATGTTCAACGCCAAATAGTGGATGGTCGCTCACGTATAGACCCAGCATGTCTCGCTCTTGGGCAAGCAGAGTCTTCTTGTCCCATTCATCTAATGAGATGTTGACTTCGATGCCACCGATTGAATCGTCTGAAAAATCATCTGAGGATCCAAACAAATCGAACTGACCGATTGCTTCAGCTTTCTTGGTATCCAAAACTGAATCTACAGATTCAACGTGTACTGCGAACAGACCTCGACGAGTGTGACCTAGCGAATCAAAAGCACCAGCCTTGATTAAGGATTCGATCACTCGCTTATTGCAAACCTGCACGTCAACTTTTGCCAAGAAGTCACCAAATGATGTGAATCTACCTTTAGCAACTCGACTTACCTTCAAAGACTCAACTACGTTAACGCCAACATTTCGCACGGCCGCTAATCCAAAGCGAATGTCGGTACCAATTGCAGTGAAATCAACATCTGATTCGTTTACATCCGGCGGCAAAACCTTAATACCCATTCGACGACATTCATTGAGGTAAACCGCAGACTTGTCCTTGTCGTCCTTAACGCTGGTTAGCAAAGCTGACATGTATTCAGCTGGGTAGTTTGCCTTGAGATAAGCAGTCCAATAAGAAACTAAACCGTAACCGGCGCTGTGGGCCTTATTAAATGCATAATCTGAGAACGGAACCAAAGTTTCCCAAAGTTTGTTGATCGCAAGTTGTGAGAAGCCACGTTCTTTCATGCCCGCTTCAAACGGAACATATTCCTTATCAAGAATCTCTTTTTTCTTTTTACCCATAGCACGACGCAGAAGATCCGCTTGGCCAAGCGTGTACCCAGCAACCTCTTGGGCGATCGCCATAACTTGTTCCTGGTAAACGATAAGTCCGTAGGTGTCACCCAGAATTCCTGCTAATGGTATTTCTAAATCTGGGTGAATCGGAACTTGAAGTTTGCGATGGTTCTTGTAATCTGCGTAATCGGTATGGGCGTTTACACCCATAGGTCCTGGTCGATACAAAGCTAGTACTGCAGAGATATCTTCGAATGAGTCAGGATTCATGGAGCGTAGCAAGGATCTAATCGGTCCACTATCTAACTGAAAGACTCCAAGGGTGTCGCCACGTGCCAGAAGTTCATATGTCTTGAGGTCGTCAAGGCCCAACTCTTCAAGGACAACCCTTTCGCCGCGATTGGAAGTGATGTTTAACAAAGTGTCATCAAGAACTGTCAGATTTCGCAGTCCTAAGAAGTCCATTTTTAGAAGACCGAGTGATTCACATGCGCCCATATCAAACTGGGTAATGATTGCGCCATCTTGATCTCTTCGCCAAACTGGCAAGACATCAATCAATTCCTCTTTACACAATATAACGCCAGCAGCATGCACACCTGGCTGTCGCTTTAAGCCTTCAATGCCTCTTGCAGTATCGACAACTGCTCTAACGTCTGCGTCTTCGTCGTAAAGATCTCGGAATTCTCCAGCTTCACCGTACCGATCATGCTCTGGGTCAAAGATTCCAGATAGTGGGATGTCTTTACCCATAACACCTGGTGGCATTGCCTTGGTGATCTTGTCGCCGAGTGCATACGGGAAGCCAAGTGCACGAGTTGAATCCTTAACAGCTGCCTTAGCTTTAATGGATGCGTAAGTAATGATCTGAGCCACGCGCTCTTCACCGTACTTATGCGTGGCATAACGAATCATTTCACTGCGTCGACGTTCATCAAAGTCAATGTCAATGTCTGGCATCGAGATACGCTCTGGATTCAAGAAGCGCTCAAAGAGTAAGCCGTGTTTGATTGGATCAAGTTCGGTGATGCCAAGCGCCCAAGCAATCAGTGCGCCTGCTGCAGAACCACGACCAGGACCAACTCGAATACCTTCTTCCCTTGCGTGGCGACAAAGATCGGCCACCACCAGGAAGTAACCCGGGAATCCCATTTGCTCTACGACTGCAAGTTCAAAATTTGCTCGTTCGAGATGTTCCTTTGGGATTTTGTCGCTATTGAATCTGCGTTTTAATCCAATCTCGACTTCTTTGACTAACCAAGTGTTTTCAGTCTCGCCAGCTGGAACTGGGAAGGAAGGTAGTAGGTCCTGTCCTTCAACAAAATTAATGTTGCATCTTTCTGCGATTAAAAGCGTGTTATCACAAGCCTCAGGAAGTTCGCGCCAAACTTCACGCATTTCCGCTGCCGTCTTTAAATAGAAATCTTGGGCATCAAATTTGAACCGCTTTGGATCATCCATAGTTGAGCGGGTACCGATGCAAAGTAGTACTTCGTGCATGCGAGCATCTTCGGGATACACATAATGAAGGTCATTTGTTGCTACTAACTTCAAATTCAAATTCTTTGCAATCTTTAGCAAATCTTCACGGTGGCGACGCTCAATACCTAAGCCATGATCCATTAGTTCAACAAAGTAGTTATCTTGTCCCAAAATCTCACGCATTGTTGCAGCCGTGCTGAGTGCCTTTTCGTAGTTACCGGCCTGCAACCAACGATTTACTTCACCAGAAGGACAACCAGTTGTTCCGATGATTCCTTTGCCGTGTTGCTCTAGTAACTCAGCATCGAATCTTGGTTGGTAGTAATAACCCTCCAAGCTCGCTTTACTGGAGAGCCGAAACAAGTTGTGAAGGCCGACATTATTCTCGGCCCAAAGTGTCATGTGGGTGTAGTTGTATCGTCCGCGACCGGCACCATCTAATGAAGTGTCATCAACTGCCGGGGTTCCAAAATCGAATGGTGCGCGAAGTGTGCGACCTTGTGGCGCGAAATATCCTTCAATTCCAATGATTGGTTTTACATTTGTGGATTGTGCTTTTTTCCAAAATTCAAATGCACCATATAGATTGCCGTGATCCGTCATTGCAATCGCTGGCATACCCAGTTCATCGGCTTTTGAGAATAGGTCAGTTAGCCGAGCGGCACCATCCAGCATTGAATACTCGGTATGCACATGTAAATGCACGAACGAGTCATTGGTCACAGGATTGGTTCCTTTTATTCAGAGGGTAAGTACGCGAGAGGAAGGACGCTCCCCTAGGTTACCTGCGACCTGTGACTAGAAAGTGCAGTGGGTCAAAGTGATTTTTGCGTGGCTGACGGTTGCGGACCAAGAACTGGGCCCTGGCTAGAGGTTTCGCGCTAGATCCAACGACTTGGCTAATTCAGGGGCATATTCTGAGTGGAAAGTGACTCGATCTCCGGATACCGGATGCTCAAATCCTAATCGAACTGCATGAAGCCACTGGCGATCAAGCTTTAACTTCGCAGCCAAAGTTGGGTCTGCACCATATGTGAGGTCACCACAGCAAGGATGTCGGAGCCCAGACATGTGCACCCGAATTTGATGGGTTCGGCCAGTTTCTAGATGGACCTCTAGAAGTGATGCATAAGCAAATGATTCCAAAGTGTCGTAATGCGTAATACTTGGTCGGCCGCCACTCATGATCGCAAATCGATACGACGATGAAGGGTGACGATCAATGGGTGCATCAATTGTTCCGTTAATTGGATCAAGTCTGCCCTGAATCAATGTGTGATAAATCTTGTCAACAGTTCTGTCTCTAAATTGATCTTTGATACTGACATATGCCCGTTCTGACTTTGTCACAACCATTAAGCCGCTAGTGCCAACATCTAGTCGATGCACAATTCCTTTGCGTTCGGTTGGTCCATATGCAGTAAGTACTGTTCCCATTGCTACCAGTGACCCAGTAACTGTCGGTCCAGACCAGCCTTGACTGGGATGCGCAGCCACGCCAGCTGGTTTATCAATAACCACGAATGAGTCATCTTCAAACACGATTGGAAGTTCAACGGTTGGTTCAGCTTCGTACATGTCAGGATCTGGAAGATCTACTTCAACAACGTCACCAAATGCCAACCGGGCACTTTTCTGAGCGACTTTGCCATTTAAAGTAACGCGCATTTCTTCCAGCATCGTCACGCAGCTTGCACGAGATTCACCAGTCAAACGTGCTAGCGCAACGTCACAGCGTTCACCTTCAAGGGATTCGTCTATCGGCCAAGTGCGAATCATTTCGGATCCGAATCTAGATTCTCTGGAATCGCATCTGGGGTTTTATAATCAACCCCACGAAATGACAAAACCGCCATTGTGATTGCGGACAAAACTACTGCGCTATCAGCGATGTTGAACATTGGATAATTTGGAAGTGAAATAAAGTCCACAACATGCCCTTGAAAAACTTCTGGGCTACGAAAAATTCGATCGATTAAGTTGCCGACTGCGCCACCAAGTAAGCCACCCAGCGCAATTGCCCATGGTCGATTAGTAACAGATTTAGAAGCAACCAAGATTGTGATGCTTACTGCTATTGCAATGAGAGTAAAAACCCAGGTAATGCTGGTTCCAAATGAGAATGCTGCCCCAGGATTTCGCACAAATGAAAACTTTAAAAATTCCCCAATGACTTTAATCTCAGGTTGATTTTCAAGTCTTGCCACAGCCCAAATCTTGGTTGCCAAATCAAGCAGTACAACAATAAGTGCAGTTATTAAGAGCTGGCGACGATACACGACGTTAGGAACGGTCTTCACGCTCGCGACAAGGCATGCACATTGTTGCTCGTGGGTTCGCTTCTTGCAGTCGTAGCTTTCCAATTTGCTTGCCACAGTTCTCACAAGCGCCATAGGTGCCAGCATCGATCCGCTCTAATGCACGATTTGTTTGATCCAACAAATCTTTCTTATTGGAAAGAATTGAAATTTCATGTTCACGCTCAAAAGTCTTTGTTCCAGCATCGGCCTGGTCATCGCCAGCGCCTTCGCCACTTTCCATAATCAAGGCATGGAAATTTTCTTCTGCCTGAGCAATTTCAGCGGCAAGTTCCTGAGCTTCAGAGACCAATTTTTTTCGCACGGCATTTAATTCCGTCTTTGTCCAATTTGATTCATCTTCCTGAACTACCGGATGCTTCGGTGCGGCTTTCTTGCCTGGAACTGCTTTGCGAACTGAAGGTAGACCAACGGAACCAATTGGATTAATAACTTGCACGGGTGGACCAGCAAGTGCCGCCGCGGCGGCGGCTTCTGCTTTTGCAATTGCCGCTAACTGAGCTTTGGTTACTTTTGGTTCTTTAACTACAACAGGCTTTGGTTCAGCAACTTTTTTTGCTGCCTTGACTGGTGCAACTTTCTTGGCAGGAGACTTCTTGGCTACTGGCTTCTTGACGGGTGCAGATTTCTTTGCAGGCTTTGTTGGAGTTTTCTTAAGTGGAGCCTTCTTAGCGGGAGTTTTCTTTGCTGCAGCTTTCTTAGCTACCGGCGCTTTTTTGGCAGGGGCTTTCTTGGCTGGAGCCCTTTTGGCAGCACTTGCCTTGGTCGCAGTCTTCTTAGCTGGTTTCGCAGCCATGGTATTCCCCTTTAATTAACGCCTATTTTTTATCGACTAAGTCCCTAGACTCTACCGAGTCGACTGGACAATGCTCGCTAGAAGGTACGTCAAAACACGAATTACTGCAATTTTTGGCCAAGTTTTGGATACTTCAGGCCAGAATCGCATTCCTGGTTGCGATTTTCCGCTCTGCAAAATGGGATTAATGCGCATTTCCCAGTAATCTTTACTCTTAGTCGGCAAAACGATGATGAAGACACATTGCATAGCCAACAGCACCAAAGAAGCGAATTGGGGACGGTGTAAGCCCAAAAAGGTGTTGTTTTGTGCAGTATCACTTCTGAGTTGCCTCGAAGAACAGCAGTTCTGCGGAGTTTAAATCCCGGAGTATTGCCAAGTAGAACGAGACAGCTGACTGTAACTTAAGTGGATTTTGCGTCGCAAAGGCAAAGTCAACAAGGGTGGTACCGCGGGAATGGCCTAGAAAATCATCTCGTCCCTTGAAGTCAAAGTCACCAACTGGTGTCTTTGGTAAATGACTGCAAGCGACAGGAATCCGATGGCATACCGCGATGTACCCGCGAAGATTGATCTTCCAGCGATGGAGCACGATGTGCTCTCGTTTTGGAAAGACAATGACATCTTTCACAAATCGTTAGCACGTACTAGCGACGGACCGCGCTGGGTGTTTTTCGAAGGTCCTCCGACAGCTAACGGCATGCCAGGAACTCATCACGTTGAAGCGCGCGTATTCAAAGACATCTTCCCGCGCTATCGAACCATGAAGGGTTACAACGTTCCACGTAAAGCTGGTTGGGATTGTCATGGACTTCCAGTTGAACTTGCCGTTGAAAAAGAATTGGGATTTACCGGCAAGCAAGATATTGAAAAGTATGGAATTGCAGAATTCAATGCTCGATGTAAAGAATCTGTCCTTCGCCATGTAGACGAATTTGAAAACATGACTTCTCGTATGGGCTACTGGGTAGACATGGATCAGGCCTACTGGACTATGGATGAGAAATACATCGACAGTGTTTGGTGGAGCCTGAAGCGGATTTTTGATAAAGGTCTTTTGGTTCAAGATCATCGGGTTTCGCCTTACTGTCCACGTTGTGGCACCGGCTTGTCAGATCATGAATTAGCTCAAGGTTATGAAGATGTAGTCGATGCTTCGGTTTACGTTCGATTCCCTGTTACAACTGGTTCCCTGTCTGCAAAGTATTCCGGCATCTCATTACTTGTTTGGACTACAACTCCATGGACTTTGATTTCCAACACAGCTGCTGCAGTAAATGCCGAAGTTGATTACGTTGTGGCGCAAACTGCTGATGGTGAGTACCTAGTAGTTGCGGAAGCCTTGCGCGAGAAAGTACTAGGCGAAGATTCAAAAGTACTGGAAGCTATCAAGGGCCGAGACTTAGAAGGCACTGGATACCAAAGGCCATTTGATTGGGTTACGTTCCCAGAAACTGATGCACCAGTTCACACCGTCTTGTTGGCAGATTTTGTCACCACCGAAGACGGAACCGGCGTAGTTCATGAGGCTCCGGCATTTGGTGCAGAGGATCTTGCGCTTTGTCGTTCATACGGTTTGCCTGTTGTGAACCCAGTGTTACCAAACGGAACTTTTGAATCTGACATTCCTGAAGTTGCTGGCGTGTTTTTCAAGACAGCCGATCCGCGCCTAGTTGAGCTGCTGGAAGAAAAAGGTTTGCTGTTCCGCCACTTGCCATACGAGCACTCCTACCCACATTGCTGGAGATGCCACACTGCGTTGATTTATTACGCGCAACCATCTTGGTACATCAAGACCACAGAGATTAAAGATCAACTACTTGCCCAGAACGAAAAAACCAATTGGTTCCCAGAAACCATTAAGAATGGTCGATTTGGCGACTGGCTAAACAACAATGTCGACTGGGCGCTTTCCCGTAATCGCTACTGGGGCACTCCACTGCCAATCTGGCGTTGCGAAGAAAACCATTTAACTTGCATTGGTGGCCGTGCTGAACTTGCAGCCCTGGCTGGCGATCACACCTTAACAGTTGATCCACATCGACCATTTGTAGACGACATCACTTTTGCTTGCCCAGAGTGCAATGGAACTGCAACTCGCGTTCCTGAAGTAATTGACTGCTGGTATGACTCAGGTGCGATGCCATTCGCACAATGGGGTTACCCAGAAAACAATAAGGAAACTTTTGAAGCCAGCTACCCAGCTGATTTCATTTGTGAAGCGATCGATCAAACTCGTGGTTGGTTCTACACCCTGATGGCAATTGGAACTTTAGTGTTTGAAGAGTCATCCTACGAAAACGTACTTTGCCTTGGACACATTCTTGACGAAGATGGTCGCAAGATGAGCAAGCACCTAGGTAATGTGCTGGAACCTATTGGCTTAATGAATGAACATGGTGCTGATGCACTTCGATGGTTCATGCTGGTCAGTGGTTCACCATGGAGTGCTCGAAGAGTTGGACATAGCACTATTGCCGAAGTTGTTCGTAAAACACTTCTGACCTACTGGAACACAGTGGCATTTCAAAGTCTTTATGCCCGCGCAGGTGATTGGGATAGCAGCACTGCGTCGCTCGATAATCTAACTGATTTAGATCAGTGGGCAGTTTCGCAAGCTACTCGCCTAGCCCGAGATGTTGATCAAGCACTGGAACAGTTCGATACTCAGCGCGCCGGTCGATTTATTGCTGAGTATGTAGATGACTTAAGTAACTGGTACGTACGTCGTTCGCGTCGTCGCTTCTGGGATGCAGACCACGCTGCGCTTAGCACCTTGCATCATTGCCTTAAGGTTGTCACTCAAGTTATGGCTCCGTTCACTCCGTTTATCACCGAACGCGTTTGGCAAGACTTGTATACAACAGCTGATACCGAATCTGTGCACTTAAGCAATTGGCCACAGTGGTCAGATGACCAAATCAGTGACACCTTGCGAGATCAAGTTGATCTAACCCGTCGTCTGGTGGAACTTGGTAGATCTGCTCGCGCCGCATCAGGGGTAAAGACTCGTCAGCCACTCCAGCGTGCGTTAGTTGCAGCTCCAGGTTGGGATGCTTTGCCAGAAGGTCTGCAGGCTCAGATTAGAGACGAAGTAAACGTTTTGAGTCTGGAAAGCCTTTCGGGAACCGGAGAACTAGTTGATGTCAGCCTAAAAGCAAATTTCAAGACGCTTGGGGCGCGATTTGGCAAGAGCACACCAGAGATTGCAGCCGCAGTAGCAGCCGCCAATGCAAACGCCTTAGTTGAGGCGCTGCGATCTGGATCAGCAACCGTCACAGCTTCCGGGGTGGATTACGAGATTGGCCCTGACGATGTTGTCGTAACTGAAGTGCCACGTGAAGGCTGGACTGTTGCTAGTGATTCCGGTGAATCGCTAGCACTTGATTTGGCCCTGACGCCAGAGCTAATTGGCCAAGGTATTGCTCGTGATGTGACTCGCCTGATTCAAGATGCTCGAAAGACTTCCGGTTTAGACATCAGTGATCGCATCACAGTTACTTGGGAATCTGGAAACGAAGCAACAGCCTCAGCACTCAACTCACATGCAGACTTGGTTGCCAGTGAAGTGTTGGCTACAACTTGGACTCAGGGAGCAGTTTCCAATGCAACTGCAAGTGATGATGAACTCGAGTTAAAGGTTTTAATCGCAAAAGCCTAAACATAAAAATAGGCCTGGGATTTCCCAGGCCTATTTTTTTTGCTAATTCTTAATCTTCAGTTACCTGACGGTCACCACTGATGTTTTTGGATTCAAGTTCCCGAAGCTGTCCCTCTAGGTAACTACGGAGACGGCCACGGTATTCGCGTTCGTATGCACGCAGCTCTTCAACTCGGCGCTCCATTGCCACACGCTGAACTTCAAATTCTCTGGTAATACTTGCAACGCTTGACTTGGCCTCGGTTACCAGATCTTCCGAAGTTGTCTTTGCAGCGCTAAGTAATTGCTCCGACTCAATGCGAGCTGAGGCTACGGCTTCATCTGCAGTGCGCTGAGCTAGTTCAAGGATTCGTACTGATGCAATTCCTTGATCAGCAGGTGATGAATTTGCTGCAGCAGTTGCAGCGGCAGCAACACCTTCAGATTGTGCAGCAGCCAGTTGTTCTTTAAGTTCAGAAATTGCTGCAGACCCTGCATCCAATTCAGCCTTAACTTGCGAAAGTTGGGTCTCAAGTTCGTTAGCCCGCTCTTGGGCTGCCTTAAGTGCTTCTTCGCTTGCTGCGCCGTCCTCAGATACAACAGCACGAGCCTGTGAGTCTTCAAGTGCCTTTGCTGATTGATCTAGCTCGCTCTTTAAGCGTGCGTTTTCATCACCTAGAGAGCGGATCTCCTCGCGAATTGATTCGGGGACTTCACCCTTTGCGGTGGCACGAAGGTCTTCAGCCTCACGAGTAATTGCCACAAGTGCTTCTTCGATTTCATCTAGGAAGTTATCAACCTCATCAAGGTCATAGCCTTCCTTAAATCGAACTGTGGTGAATTGCTTGTTTCGCACGTCTTCAGGCGTCAAAGCCATAGTGAGAACCTTCCGTCTTGAATAGTGTCCTAAATCTTGTGACTTACCCAACCCCGTGCCTTCTAGAGTAGAGACAAATCAGCAGAAAGTGAAACTCAATCCAAGGTTTTTAGGGATTTAATGGGATTTAAGCTACCCAGGACTTGGTGATTTAGAGGCCTAGACTCCGGCCAAAATTCCTCGGACAATCGTTATCGCAAACAGCAAAATGATGAAAGAAAGATCAAGTGAAACGCTTCCAATCCGAAGATTTGGCACAAATCTTCGGATTGCCTTTAAAGGTGGGTCTGTCAAGGTAAATACGGCTTCAGAGAGCAAGAGCAATGGGCCTTTGGGGCGCCAATCCCTGGCAAAAATTGCTACATACTCAAGCACTAATCTGGCGATAAGAATCAGTACGTAGAGATTTAGAATCGACGAGATCAAGCTCGCAATTGACGACACGACTAAACGGAATTAACTCTGATTAAAGAATGGGTCTTCGCGCAGTTGTGCCCGTGCTGCTGCGCCAATGTCTACATTCGCTGGTGATAGCAGGAATACACCCTTGGTTACTTTTTCGATGCTGCCGTGTAATCCAAATGCAAGGCCAGCAGAAAAATCAACAATGCGACGTGCGTCTGCTTCATCCATGTCACTTAAGTTCATGATTACGGGTGTTCCCGAGCGGAATTCTTCACCAATTCGTCGGGCATCGTTGTAGGTGATTGGATGCAAAGTAGTAATGCGATAAACATCAGCAAGCGGCGCTGAAGCACGTACTGGTGCAGCATATGAAGTTTGGGCATAGTCAGAAGTCTGATCAATTGAGGAAGAACTTGCGACTGGGCGCAGTGGTGCTTGATCATGGGAAGACTGAAGTTCAGCGTCAGCATAACCAAATTCGTCGGTGTATTCGCCGCCATCGACAAGGCCAAGGTATTCAGCCATTTTTCGCATTGCGTTAGCCATGTGGTTCGCTCCTTGCAGGGGTAAGTAATACGAACTTACCCCTGAAAACCCCGTTTTCCGAGGATAGATGAGCCAATTCGAAGGTGTGTCGCACCATATTTCAAGGCAGTTGCGAAGTCCCCACTCATGCCGGCCGAGATCCAATTTGCCTCTGGATATGAACTTTGGATCTGACTGGCAAACTCCTGCAGTCTGGCAAATGCTAAATCGTCATCGCCACCAAGTGGAGCTACTCCCATTACACCCTTAAGTCGCAAACCTTCACTACTAGAAATCAACTCGGCAAGGGACATCAGTTCAGATGCAAGTGCGCCGCCTCGAGTATCAGTTGGGGCTGGGTCAAGGTTTGCCTGAATCAAGACACCGAGCGGAGCTTCCCGATTGGCAACTGCCTTAGTTAAAGCTGTAACCAAATCGATTCGATCAACGCTGTGCACTACATCGGCCCAAGCAGCCACACTTTTTGCTTTATTGGTTTGCAGTTGACCAATTGCATGCCAAGTTAAGTCCGTTGCATTAACTTCATCATGCTTTGGCTTAGCTTCTTGATCTCTGTTCTCACCAACATCTGTAACACCAAGCTGTGCCAAGAAATCAACATCAGTGGCTGGCCAAGTTTTAGTAACCGCAATCAAAGTTACGTCAGTACGATTTCGGTTTGCAGCTACGCAAGCTTGGGAGATCTCGCGTTCGACATCCTGCAAGTTTGCTTGCAGTTCCTGCATTCGATCCATACTGTCCACTCTATGAGTTCAGTTACTAAGAAGCATCTATTGCAATAACTAGGCCGCCACGTCCAGTTGGTTTTCCTGCAGCACGCCGATATGAAAACAGCTCAGAACTTTCAAAAGTACATCCGGAGATTTCATGGATTTGCTTAACCTGGGTTGCCAGAACTGATTTAACTCCTGCGTTCAAATCAATGTTTCTAGTAGATGCGATAGCCGCCGGGCGCACATCACGAAATTGCTCAACTCTTTCTGTCGGCACTTCATAACACTTGGCGCAAATTGCTGGACCAATAACAGCCTGGGTGTGATGAAGTTGTGCCCCACTTACAACAAACTCATCCAGAAGCGCTTGCATTACGTTGGCTAAAACTCCACGCCAGCCGGCATGCCCAGCGGCAATAACGCTGTTGACTGGATCCACTAATCCAAAAGGTACGCAGTCTGCTGCTAGTGCCAGTAAAGCGAGGCTGGGCACAGTTGTAACTAGACCGTCTCCAGGTTCGGCAATTCCTGGCTTACTAACCTGATGGACAACGCTTCCATGTTCAGCATTCATTATTGAGACACGGTTCGCCTTAACCAGTTGTCTTACTACTTCAATATTTTCTGAGACAGAATCTTCATCATCGCCTACGTATGAAGCAACATTCAAGGAATCAAAAGGCTGCTTACTTGCGCCACCGCTTCGACTCAGCGCTATTACTTGAATCCCCTCAATTGAAACGCGGCCGAAGACCTGCGCATTCATTTTGAAATGGAGTCTCTAGCGAAGAAAGTCAGGAACGTCGAGGTCGCCATCATCTTCGCCATTATTGTCGCCATCATTGTCGACACTGCTTTGACCTGAAGTTGCAGGCGCATCACCAAAAAGGTTGTCGAAGTTATCATCCTCGTCTGCAACGGCAGCAGAACCAAAGGCACCGTTTGAGAATGAGTCTGGGGTGACTGGAATCGATGGTACTTCTCCATCACGGGCCAAATCAACAGCAACCTCGGCAGCCAACGGAGTTTCGTCCATGACCTTCTTTGACATCGGTGATGTGGATCGATTTGACGGTGGGGCGCCACCATCAAAGCCAGCTGCGATAACCGTTACCTTGACTTGATCACCCTGAGTATCATCTATCACTGCACCAAAGATAATGTTTGCATCGGGATGCACTGCGCTTTGCACCATGCGAGCCGCTTCGTTTATTTCGAACAAACCTAAGTCGCTGCCACCAGCAATTGACATAAGCACGCCTCGCGCACCTTCGATGCTGGCCTCAAGTAATGGGCTAGAGATTGCTTGGCGAGCTGCTTCGATTGCACGATCAGCACCCCGAGCTGATCCAATACCCATAAGCGCACTACCAGCATCTTTCATAACGCTTCTCACATCTGCGTAATCAAGGTTTATCAAGCCCGGCGTGGTAATCAAATCAGTTATGCCGCTAACACCCTGTAATAAAACCGAGTCGGCGTGCCGAAATGCATCGATCACACTGATGCCATTATCGGCAAGCTCAAGCAGTCGATCGTTTGGAATAACGATCAAGGTATCGACTTCGGTGCGTAGCGAGTCGACACCTTCATCTGCCTGCGCCGAGCGGCGCTTTCCTTCAAAACTAAATGGTCGCGTAACAACACCAATCGTCAAGGCACCCATGTCTCGAGCAATTTTGGCAACTATTGGTGCGCCACCAGTTCCGGTTCCGCCGCCTTCACCTGCAGTAACGAACACCATGTCTGCGCCACGCAAAACTTCTTCAATCTCCTCGCGATGGTCTTCGGCGGCTTGGCGACCCACTTCAGGATCAGCACCGGCACCTAAACCGCGGGTACGATCGCGACCAATATCCAATTTGACGTCAGCATCACTCATCAAAAGTGCTTGTGCGTCAGTATTAATGGCGACAAACTCAACACCCTTTAGGCCGGCTTCAATCATGCGGTTGATTGCGTTAACGCCGCCGCCGCCAATGCCAACAACTTTTATAACTGCTAAGTAATTCTGTGGTGCGGCCATGATGTTTGCCTTTCTCGACAAGCTATGCAGAGCGATAATGCCTTTTGGGTAAACTCTCAACCTCTTCTAGAGCGTTAAAGAATTAGGTCCTTCAGGCAGGTATAAGTTACGGCTTAAATGTTTTAAATACTGTGATTGACGCTTGGCGTGTCGAGATTTGGGTGCTGTTGATATCCACCTACGTTACATAAATGGCCGTAAGAAAATTTGCCTTGTCCTGCTACTTCACAGTTGGTGCGTCGGGAGCGCTGACATTAATGACTGTGTAACCCTTTTCCATTAAGGCCTGGGCCACCTCAACTTTGTCTCCAGCTTGTTCCCCCGAGCCAAGCGTTACCACTACTCCATTGCCAAGTGTGGCGACAACGCTGTCTTGTGTCGGTGCGCTGAGCCCAGTAATTGCCCACTCAGCTGGTATCGCTGCTAACGCCTTAATGGCATTAGTCATCGCTCGACTGTCTGGTTGCGCGGAAATCACCAGCAATCCTGGCGGTACTGCCGTCACTGTTCCGGCATTCAAGCCTTCGGCATCAATTAAGTTGTACCCGCTCACGGTAGCAGCAACTGCAATCGGGGTTCGCTCCGTAACGTTAATCAGAATCGCATGCGGCCAACCACGTTCAACTGTTGCCACTTTGATTTCTGGCAGAGCCTGTAGTTGCTCAGATATGGCGGCGGTATTTATCGACATTAAAGAATTTCCAATTGGAACAGCAGCAGCAGCATTGATCTGTTCTGCTGTTAATCTCGAGTTTCCAACAATTGTCACCTCTTGCGCAATGAACCATTTTGACTGATACAAACTCCACCACGTTACAGATGCCAAAACTAGGATTAACCAAACGAGCCAAGGTCCCTTTGATTTACGCTTTTGGTTTGCAGAGGCAGAGCGAACTGTTTGTGACATTACTTTGATTCCAAAAGTGTGAGTATCTCCGGGCACATCATGCCGATATCGCCCGCACCAAGAGTCATGACAATGTCTCCAGGCTCGGCGTAGTCCACTAGATGACCAGGAACCTTTGACCAAGATGGCTCGAACACCACTTGCTCAGCTGGCAATGGAACATTGTTAGCCATGGTGCTACCTGATGCACCAGGGATGGGCTCCTCACCGGGTGCAAACACTTCGAGCACTACAACGAAATCTGCCAGACCAAGAGCTTGGCCAAACTCTTTCGAAAACAGTGCAGTTCGGTAATAGTGATGCGCTTGAAATGCTGCTAGCACTCGGCCACTACCAACTACTGTCCTTGCTGCACGTAACACGGCATCAATCTCAGTTGGATGATGGGCATAGTCATCAAAGACTCGAATGCCTGAAATCTCGCCCCGAAATTCAAATCTTCGATGAGTACCAGTAAAGCTTTGCAGCCCATCTACACTTTGCTGTGACGTGCAACCTTGAGTGAGAGCTGCAATAAATGCTGCAGTTGCATTGAGAGCGTTATGAGTGCCGGGAACTAGTAACTTAATTGGTCCATGAGTTTGCCCTTGATAAGAGATCGTGAATTCTGATCCAACAGAACCGGAAGGTAGCAGCGTCAATACCGCATCGTTGTCTTTGCCTTGGCCATAAGTGATGACTTTTGCACCCAGTGCCCGCGCCTTCTTCGTTACAGAAATTGCACCGGGATCATCACCACAAATAACCGCAAGGCCATTTCGGTCCACTGTTCCGACCACAAAGTCAACAAAGGCTTGCTCTACTGCTTCGTAACTCCCCCAATAATTGAGATGATCGGCTTCTACGTTTGTAACAATTCCAACGGTTGTTGGTAACACAAGGAAGGTGCCATCACTTTCATCAGCCTCAACTACAAACAGATTGCTAGTGCCTTGATGTGCGTTACTTCCAGACTCATTCATTTCAGATCCAATAACAAATGAGGGATCTTTACCTGCATGCTGCAAAATCACGGTAACCATAGACGTAGTAGTGGTCTTTCCATGAGTACCTGCAACCGAAATCGCAATGGAATCTTGAAGTAATTCAGCTAAGGCTGTTGCTCTACTGACTACAGGAATGCCCAACTCAATTGCATTCACTGTCTCTGGATTTTCCTGGTTTATTGCAGTTGAAACTACGACGCATGAGGGCTGGCCTTCGGAAATCAGCAAATTTTCAGCGGCGTGACCAACGAATACCTTTGCGCCGAGCGGTTTGAGTGCTTGGAGTCTTCTGGAATCCTTCGCGTCACTACCTGAAACTTCAATACCTCTGGCCAAAAGAACTCGAGCAATTCCACTCATGCCCGCTCCACCAACACCAACTATGTGTACTCGACCGGTCAGGTAACTCAACGCTTAGCCTTTCCTGCAACAGACATAACCAATTTAGCAAGATCTGCAGCAGAATCCTTATGACCTAGTGAGGCACTTGCCCTTGACATTGCATTAAGCATTTGTGGGTCTGCAAGTATTGGTAAAACTCTGTCGCGTACGAAGTCGGCATTGAACTCTATATCTGAAATCAGCATGGCACCACCAGCATCGACCACTGGTCCAGCGTTTAAGCTTTGCTCACCATTTCCAATTGGAAGTGGCACGAAGCAAGCAGGCAGTCCAACTGCGGTAAGTTCCGCAACTGTCATTGCTCCAGCCCTGCAAATAACAAAGTCTGCAGCCGCATAGGCCAAGTCCATGCGATCAATGTATTTAAGCGGCCGATAGGTATCTGATTCGGCTTGTGGAAATTCGTTCTTTAGCCCGACTGAGTGCAAAACAACCAACTCACCAAAAACATTTGAGTTGAGGCAATCTTCAATTACAGAATTGAGTTTTACCGAACCTTGCGAACCGCCAAAAACCAAAATGCAGGTTGCATCGCTCTTAATTCCAAAATGATTTCGCGCTTGGCTACGCACAGCAGAGCGATCTAGGGTTTCAATCGCTCTTCGCAATGGAATTCCAATTAGCTGAGCCCGCGGCAAACTATTCGCTACAGTTTCTGCGACAGCGTCAGCAAACCTTGCTCCAACACGATTAGCCAACCCAGCTCGAGCATTGGCTTCGTGCACGACAATTGGCACTTCGCCACGGGCTGCCAAATAAGCCGGTATTGAAACGTACCCGCCAAAACCAACCACAACGTCTGCTTGTAAGTGGTTAAGCAAGTCTCTGGTCTGCTTTATGGCGGATCGAAGGCGGGTTGGGAGTGTGACTAGATCGCCACTGAACTTGCGAGGTAGAGGTACTGCGGGTATCAACTCCAGTTTGTAGCCACGAGCCGGCACTAGATCAACTTCAAGCCCACGTGCAGTTCCCAATACCGTGATGTTGATACTGGGATCAAGGCTCATTAAATGATCCGCCAAATTTAGTGCAGGTTCGATATGACCTGCTGTGCCACCACCAGCGAGAACTATGTTCACGCCAGATTCCAAATCATTATTGCTGCTCCTGCATGTACGCCTCATGCTTGGCAAATGCCATCAGAATTCCCATGGCAAGCAAAGTCGGGATCAAAGACGAGCCTCCGTAGGAAACAAGTGGTAGGGGTACACCTGTGATTGGCAAGATTCCCAATACTGCGCCGATATTTACAAGCGCCTGTGTCACGATCCAAGCCACAATTCCTAAAGCTGCAATCTGAATAAAGGCCTCATTGGTACCTCGAGCGATTCGAAGTCCAACTATTGCAATCGAAGTAAAAATCAGTAACACCAAGATCGTGCCAATTATTCCTAACTCTTCTCCAAGCACCGCATATATAAAGTCAGTGTGAGCTTCTGGAAGAGTTCCCCACTTCTCTCGTGAACCACCTAGGCCAACTCCCCACCAGCCGCCAGAACCCAGTGCTTGCTGGCCATGAATAACTTGAAAGCCAGTACCTTGGGCATCAGCATAGGGATCCAGCCAAGAGGTGAATCTGGCAATACGATATGGCGCAGCAATTGAAAGAGCGGCAATGCCTGCCAACCCAATTGCACCCATAACTGCAAACCATTTTCTTGGTGCACCTACAAAATAAAGTAGTGAGGCCATGATTGGCATCATTACCATTGCGGTTCCCAAGTCACCCTGCAAGACGACTAAAAGCAAAACGGTAACTGAGACAGGAAGGATTGGGAATAGCAGGTGCTTACGTTGTTCAAGTAAGTGATACTTGCGATCTAGAATATCTGCGCCCCACATTACTATTGCGAGTTTGGCAAATTCTGAAGGCTGGATCCGAAATGGTCCACCAAAGTCGATCCAGTTCTTCTGGCCATGAACAGCAGTACCAACCAACAACACCGTAACGAGTAGCGCTCCAACTACCAACATAAATAGCGGTGCCCAACGTCGGATCGAATCAACATGCATTTTTGAAACTGTGATCATTAAAAACACGCCGATGGCAGCAAAGATCAATTGCCTAGTTGCCAGTGCCCAAGAATTACCGTTGTTTTGTTGGTAGGAGAAAACACTCGAGGCCGACGCAACCATGACGATGCCAAGTGCCAGCAAGAAACCGGTTGCACCAAGGAGAATTTGGTAATGCACCATTGGATGTTCCAGACGAGCTGACAGTCCTCCGTTAGGACTATTTCGCTTAGCTGGTCTAGTTGTTGTCATGAGGTAAGCCCCTTAACTGCATTTGCGAACGCATCTCCACGGGCAGAATAATCCTTAAACATGTCCCAAGAAGCACAACCAGGCGCTAAAAGTACGGTGTCTCCAGGTTGTGCTGACTGCGTGGCCAGTGCCACAACTAACTCCATTGCATCAGTTTCCTTGCTAGCGACTCTATGAATTGGGACATTCGGAGCGTGTCGCTCAAGGGCCTGTGCAATGAGATCTTGATCTACTCCCAAAAGGATTGCAGCTCGCATCCGATGGGCATTATCAAGAACCAATTCAGCAAAATCCTGGCCTTTTGCCATTCCCCCAGCAATCCAAACAACTGACTCATATGCAGTTAGCGAAGTTGCGGCAGCATGGGTATTTGTGGCCTTTGAATCATCGATATAGTCAACTCCATCAATGGTGCCGACATGACTTATTCGATGCGGTGCAGGCTGCCAAGCTCGCAAGCCATCACGAATAGCTCGGGCATCAATGCCATGCGCTCGTGCTAGCGCACTAGCAGCAAGAGCATTTGCAATGTTATGTGCAGCCGGTGTTGCAAGATCTGTAATCTCCGCGAGCTCAAGTGCTGCTTCTCTGCGGTTATCCAAAAACGCTCGGTCTACAAGAAATTCCTCTACGACACCAAGCATGGAAACATCAGGGATACCGGTAGAAAAACCTATTGCTCTACAGCCTTCAACAACTTCGGCTTGCTCAACCATGCGGATAGTTTCTTCATCGGCAACATTAAAAATTGCCGCTACTTGGCATCGCTCATAAACCTTTGCCTTGGCATCTCGATATGCCTCATAAGTTCCAAAAAGATCTATGTGGTCTTGCGCCAAATTTAAGCAAACTGCTGCTTGTGGGGAGATTGAATGCACGAATGGCAACTGAGGTGCACCAACCTCAATAGCTAAAACATCCCATGGAGTTGGATCCATGACGACCTCAACCAGTGAACGACCGATATTTCCAGCTGCAATGGTCCGTTTGCCGGCAGCCAGCAAAATAGATTCCAACATCAAAGTCGTTGTAGTTTTTCCATTTGTTCCAGTTACCAACAACCATGGTGCTAGATGAGCTGGGTCACGAAGTCGCCAAGCCAACTCTAACTCTCCCCAAATCTCTACACCAGCGTCTTGCGCTGCTGCAATGATTGGAGACAGGGGCGAGACTCCTGGAGAAAGCACAAGTAAATCAATATCGTCAGGTAGTTGAGTGTCATCTCCCAGATGAATTTCAGCACCAAGAATTTCTAAAATTGTGGCACGTTCCTTTTGGCGTTCGCCCGAGTTGGCGTCCAGCGCAATGACTTTTGCATCTAAATTCACCAGTGCATCCGCAGCCGCGAATCCGGCAACACCAAGACCAACTACGCAGACTCGCACCTGCGACCAGTCACTGGTGCGAGTTAGCTCGTCAAGATTTAGGGAAGCCATGTCTTTTACTGCCGAACCCATTCGGCATAAAACAATGCCATACCTGCGCCAACACAAAGTCCTTGAATAATCCAAAAGCGAACCACAATTAGTACTTCTGGCCAGCCCTTCATTTCAAAATGATGATGTAGTGGTGCCATACGTAAAACACGACGCCCCGTTAATTTATAAGATCCAACTTGTGCAATAACCGAAAGCGTAATCAAAACGAATAGGCCACCTATCAGACCCAGTAAAAGTTCAGTGCGAGTCATTAGGGCAAGTGCGGCAAGTCCACCACCAAGTGCAAGCGAGCCAGTGTCTCCCATAAAGATTCGAGCCGGACTTGAATTCCACCAAAGGAAACCGAAGCAGGCGCCGGCTGTGGCTGCCGCAAATACCGCTAAGTCAAGTGGGTCTCGCACGGTATAGCAGCGAGGAATGTCTCCCCAGAAACAACTTTGACCATACTGCCAAATCGACATCACGGTGTAAGCAACGAAAGAAAGTAGTGCGGCTCCGATCGCAAGTCCGTCTAATCCGTCGGTAAGGTTCACGCCGTTGGTTATTCCGGTTACCAAAAACCAGATCCACAGCAGCAAAACAGCAGAAGGGAGAATCCAGTTTGTATCGCGCACCCACGATATTGCGTTGCTTACGGGAACATTTCCACCCTCGTCCGGAAACTGCATCGCAAGATATCCAAATGACAACGCGGCAACGGCTTGACCCAGAAGTTTAGTTCTCGCGCGAATTCCGGTACTACGTTGTTTAAAGATCTTTAGATAATCGTCAGCAAGCCCAACCAAGCTCAAAGCAAACATCAGATAAATCGCCAACAGCCCAGATACAGTTGGAGGCCGCATCATGATCAAGTGCGCCAAGAAGTAGGCAAGTACCACCGATCCAACGATGGCCACGCCACCCATTGAAGGAGTTCCTCGCTTGCTTCCATGCTCTGGGTAGTTGATATTTTCCGTTGACTCGCGAATTGCTTGGGCGATGCCACGCTTGCGCAACAAGTTGATTAATAACGGAGTACCGACAAGTGAAAACAATGTGGCGAGTGCACCAGCAAGCACTACAAGCTTCACTATTGGCCCCACTTCGCGCGCAAAACAACTTCAATTCGATCGGCAAGCACTTCAAATTGTTCAGCTCGTGAAGCCTTGAACAACAAAATGTCACCAGAGTTAACTTCCTTAACAATGTAGTCGCAAGCGCTATCAAAATCGGGTAACCACACCGATTTTTGAGTCTTGCTATCTGTGTCCTTGGAATTAGGAGCAAGAGCCGGCAATCCATATGCCTGTGCTTGATCGCCAACAGCCAATACGTGCGTCACGCCTAAGTCACTTGCCAGTTTTGCGACTTGGAAATGGATGGCATCACTGTCTTTACCCAGTTCATGCATCTTGCCCAGAATCGAGAAAGTCTTGCCAGTTGCTGGGATTGCCGTCAAAGTTTGCAAAGCAGCGGTCATCGATTCTGGATTAGCGTTGTAAGCATCATTAATTATGGTTACGTTTCCGGGAATCTGATGAACCTCCATTCGCCACTTACTCATTTGCTTAATAGTTGCTAATGCTCGCGCGATGTCAGCAACTTCCATACCAACTGCAATCCCAACTGCGGATGCAGCTAGCGCGTTTAAGACATTGTGTTCACCAAGCATTGGAATGGATGCTGGAATCCGTTCGCCACGATAAACCAAATCGAAGTTGTAGTTTCCATATGCAGACAAGTTAAGGTTCTCTGCCCTTACATCAGCCGTGCTAGCAAAGCCATACGTAAACACGGTTGCCTTCGTCAATTCACGCATGGCCATTACACGTTCGTCATCAGCGTTTAACACAACCACGCCTGAAGGCTGAATCGCTCGCACTAATTCAGACTTAGCGTTTGCGATTCCTTCAATGCTGCCGACTTCACCAATGTGGGCCCGCCCAACATTAGTAACGACACCAATCGTAGGTTGCGCTAATTCACAAAGGTAGGTTATGTGACCAAGTCCGCGCATACCCATTTCGGCAACAAGGTACTTGACATCAAGGGGCGCTGACAACAAAGTTAGCGGAAGGCCAAGCTCATTGTTAAGGGATCCTGCTGGCGCATGAGTGGTCGCAGCATGAGACAGAACTTGACCAATCATGTCCTTAGTTGATGTCTTACCGGATGATCCGGTAATGCCAATCACTTCTACCCCACGCATAAGGGACCTAACATGTGATGAAATCTTTGCAATGGCATGAATAACTGGGTCAAGCGCATCAGGCGAAGCAGGGACTACTACCTGAGATCCCAGTACTTGCTTGGAGGTTAAGAGTGCGCTCGCTCCACCGCTAACTGCTTGATCTACGTAGTCATGGCCATCAACGCGCTCACCAACAATTGCTGCGAAAAGGTCTCCTGCACTAGTTAATCGTGAATCGATTGAAATTCCAGAAACTTTGATTGAGGGATCTCCGATTAACTTGCCACCAACAATGTCGCAGATTTGTCCAAGCGTTAAGTCATGCATTCTCAGACTCTTCTCTCACTACAACGCGATCATCAAACGGAAATACTTTGCCAGATATTTCTTGCCCAGATTCGTGGCCTTTGCCAAGAATTGCAACAACATCGCTGGCGCTAGAGAGACTAAGTGCTTTTGAAATCGCTTGTCTACGATCGGCTATCTCAATAATCTGCGCCGCGCAATCCGTTGTCCCAGCTATCATGGCGCCTCTGATCTCGGCTGGATCTTCAGATCTTGGATTATCATCAGTGATAATCACAACGTCTGACAATTGAGCAGCAATCTTGCCCATCAGCGGACGTTTACTGGCATCTCGATCGCCACCACAACCAATGACGGTAATTATCTTTTGGGGATTTGCATCTCTAATCACAGTCAGCACCGTGGCCACAGCATCAGGAGTGTGGGCGTAATCCACAATTGCAGTAGCTGGACTAACAATTGAAACTTGCTCCATTCGACCCGGTATGGCGCGGACACGTTTCAGGGATTCAAGACTTGCAGCAATTGGTAGACCCAAGATCTGACTGGCAGCAAGTGCGCACGCTGCGTTAGTGGCGTTGTATGAACCAAGCATGTTTACCGAAAGTGAGATTGAATCAGAGTTTTGGATTTCAATTAGCTGAGTAGTCATTCCGCTGGTACTCGATTTAGCTGGAGAAGTTTGCCATGATCCATCACTGCCGACTGTAATTTTTGGGGTTTGGCACTGAGCCGCAAGTTTCTTTCCCCAGTCGTCGTCGGTGCAGATGATTGCTTGTTTGGAAAATTCTGGAGTAAATAAAAGTGCTTTAGCGGCAAAATAGTCATCCATTGAGCCATGGAAATCCAAGTGATCCTGAGTCAGATTGGTAAAGATTGTGACGTCAAACTTGATACCAGATACTCGATTGAGGGCTAGAGCATGGCTTGATACTTCCATAAATACATG
>JBIIMD010000050.1:0-7537 GCA_044232525.1 Candidatus Nanopelagicales bacterium
CAGGTCATTGTTGCAATTAAGTGCGAAGCCATGCATCGTCACGCCTTGAGCAACTCTTACGCCGATGGCTGCAACTTTTCGATCCTCAATGGAATTCAGAACCCAAACTCCACTTCGCCCCTTGATGCGAGACGTCTCGAGATCAAAATCAGCACATATTCCGATCAGTACATCTTCAAGTCGCCGCACGTGAGATACGACATCCATGGGTGAGGGTAAGTGCACTATCGGGTAACCAATTAGTTGCCCTGGCCCATGCCAAGTGATCTTCCCACCACGATCGACATCAACAACGGGGGTGCCATCTACTGGGCGCTCAAATGCTTCAGTTCGACGCCCAGCTGTGTAAACCGAGGGGTGTTCTAGAAGTAGGACAGTGTCTGGAGTTTCAAGGGCAACAACTTTTTGATGCAGATCCCGCTGCAGATTCCACGCAGCCTGGTACTCAATGGCGTTGCCACCCAGCCCAATCTGATCAATTACAAGTTGCACGGCTCAAGCCTAGGTCCTAGGAAGACCCACCAAATCGGGCATAGGGGCAAAATTAGCGGATTGCTAAACGTGAATTAGACTTAAGTAGATTCACCTATCTGCAAAGGCTCCACCGCATGTCGGAAAACACAACGCACCGCGCACCAAAAACAGAAAATAAGGGTCGAAAGATTCTGTGGTCTGCAATTGCAGTAATCATTGCTTGGTTTGCGATTAGCGGTGTATCTGGCCCATTGTTTGGAAAGCTTTCTAGCGTTCAGCAAAACGATAACGCTGGTTTTTTACCAACTTCAGCCGAGTCAACCAGGGCCTCTGAACTAGCCACAAAATTTACTTCGCAAGACACTTCAGTCCTTCCTGCGTTGGTAATTTTCACTGGACCAGCAGATGCAGCTGGGATAGCTGCAGTTGGCGAATTCGGTATCGCGGTGGCTGCTGCGCCCGTTGAAGGAACTGATGCAACAGTTGGAGACTACCTAGCTGACGGTGCTCAGTTAATTCCAATTCCATCACAAGATGGTTTAGCGATTCTGATGTCAATTCCTTTGGATAACGATGCACTTGCTGATCCACTTGAAAGTGAAAGGCCGGCTCTGCCCGAAGTTGTTGAAGCCATTCGAGCTCAGGCTAGTGAAGTGCCAGGATTTGAATCACACGTGACTGGTATCGGTGGCATCTTGGCTGATTTATTCGGCAGCTTTGGCTCGATTGATGAAGACCTGTTGCGCACAACGTTGACCGTAGTGGCGTTAATCTTGATCTTCGTTTACAGATCCCCAGTCTTATGGATCATTCCGCTGTTCTGTTCGGTTATTGCACTTTCGGCAGCAGGTGGAATCGTTTACCTATTGGCTAAAGAAGGAATTTTAGATCTTGATGGCCAATCGCAGGGAATTCTCTTCGTTTTAGTTATTGGCGCCGCGACAGATTATGCATTGTTGTTGATCGCTAGATATCGAGAAGAACTTCATCACTATGAAAGTCGCGTAAGCGCCATGGTCGTCGCCTGGAAGGGCGTTATAGAACCAATTGCTGCATCCGGGCTTACAGTCATCGCAGGTCTTTTGGTATTGGGTCTTTCCGATCTTGCATCAGTTCGCTCGCTGGGACCAGTTGCTGCAATCGGCGTTCTTGCGGCGCAATTAGTAATGCTTACTTTGCTACCAGCGATTTTGGTACTTGCTGGCCGCTGGATCTTTTGGCCAAAGCGTCCAATGCATGATGATGTTGATGAGAAACTTTCAGGACTTTGGTCAAAGGTTGCTGGGCTAGTAGGTCGAAAGCCTCGAGCTACCTGGATCATTACCGGCGGATTCCTGATCATTGCCATGGGTTTTGCTACTCAGCTAAAAACCGACGGGCTGGCTACAACTGATTCGTTTACCGGCAGACCAGACTCGGTTATTGGCTTAGAAAAACTATCTGAGCACTTCCCAGCGGGCTCTGGTGATCCCACTATTGTCATTGGGCCTGAGTCCGACAAAGACGTATTGATTGCTGCGCTAACGAATGCGGATGGTGTTGTTGAAGTAAAGCAAACGACCACACCTTTCATACCAGGCGGTCCAGAGCCGACTCCAGTTGTAGTTGATGGATTGGTGCAAATCGAAGTCATTCTTGATAAGCCAGCTGACTCAGTTGAATCGCAAGGATACATTCCAGAAATTCGCGCAGCAGTTCAGGAAGTCAGCGCAACCGCCGTGGTTGGTGGCACGACTGCAGTGAACTTTGACATTCAGGTTACCAATGAGCGAGATCGAAATCTGATTTTGCCAGTTGCCTTGATAGTAATCGCGATTATTTTGTCAATGTTGTTACGAAGCATTTTTGCCCCAGTGTTGTTGCTGATTACTACCGTAATTTCATTCGGTGCAACATTGGGTATCAGCCACTTGGTGTTTAAGTATCTGTTTGGCTTTGAAGGCGCAGATGGATCCTTCATTCTGTTCACATTTGTGTTCTTGGTTGCACTTGGAATTGACTACAACATCTTCTTGATGACTCGAGTCCGAGAAGAGGCAATCAAGCTAGGTACGCGTCCGGGAATCCTGAAGGGGCTAACTGTCACCGGTGGCGTTATTACTTCTGCAGGCGTTGTGCTGGCGGCTACGTTCGCAGTGCTTGGCACCTTGCCGCTTGTGTTCCTGGCTCAACTTGGATTCGCAGTAGCGTTTGGTGTCTTACTTGACACAATCGTGGTTCGAAGTCTCTTAGTGCCTGCACTTGCTTACGATATCGGTGCAAAGATTTGGTGGCCAAGCAAGTTAGGTAAGAGTGAAGGACCACTTCAAGTGGATTCAAGCTTGGAACGCGACAAGGCTTCAACTTCGTGACCAAGCGGCACATTGTTGCTTCAAGTGGCGGTTTTGTTCAAACTGACCGCTGGGGAGTAGTTAAGCCTGGGCAAATCTTTAAACGAGCACTTGAGTTGACCGGTAAAACTCGTCCACGAGTTTTATTCGTACTGACTGCTAGTGGGGATAATCCAAGTTACCTAGCGACAAGTTATCAGGCTGTTTCGGGACTTGGCGTTGATGTTGAACACTTAGCGCTATTCACGCAACCAAACGTTCCAGTGGATGAAGCTTTTGGTCGCGCTGACCTGGTTTGGGTTGGCGGTGGATCGGTAGCTAACCTTTTGGCACTCTGGCAGTTACACGGAGTAGATGTCGCAGCTAACGATGCTTGGAACCGAGGCGTAGTTCTGGGTGGCGTTAGCGCTGGATCAATTTGTTGGCACGTGGGAGGTCCCACCGATTCATTTGGGCCAAAACTTGAAACAGTAACTAACGGATTAGCGCTATTGCCTTATGGAAATGGCGTTCACTACGACACTGAAGCACAACGCAGGCCACTATTGCATTCCCTAGTTTTGGGTGGAACTTTGCCACTTTCATATGCAACTGATGATCATGCTGCAGTTGTTTATGAAGGCACGAATCCGGTTGAAGTTGTAGTTGATACTGCTGATAGCAAGGCTAAAGGCTATCGAGTCGAACTTGTCGGTGGCGAAGTTAACGAGACTGTACTAGAGCCAGGAAGCTTGATTTAAAGATCGTCAGTAAGTAACGCTTCAGCTGCTCTTCTGCCGCTAGCCAAAGCACCATTGATTGATGAAACCTGTCGATAGTCACCGGCAATGTAGACACCATCTGAAAGTCGAACAGATTGCTCAACTTCATGCGGCGGCGCCATCATTGGTAACGCATCTGGAATTGGATAAGTAGCGACGTGAGTCCAGTTGCCTGTAGGCACTTTGTATAGCGCAGCTAGATGCGAGCGGACTTGCTGTTCTGATTGTGCTGAAGGATGAACGCCAAGCGCAGAGGAAGAAATCAAAGTGCGTCCTTCAGTTGCATATGATGGCGCACTATTAGTCATCACAACAGTGTTAATTAGAGGGCGTGAAGGATCATCTAGTGGCCCATTGAACTTCTTGCCATCAATAACTAAAGTACTTTTACCCTCAGTCAAGTCAGATCCAGCACAGTCAGCAAGGTGATACCAAGTAGTAACTGCATTGCTTGATGGAACCTTGAGACTTGGGATTAATAAGGCAGCACTTCGAGCGTTTGTCGCAATAACTACGGATCGACATCTAATGTCACCTTGATCAGTTCGCACCATTGTGCTCGCGACAGCCTGTGCCGTCACATTTAAATGAATGCTGCCATTGGGTAACTGGGTTGCTAATTGTCGGGGAATTGCCTGCATGCCCATGCGTGGAACCCCAGGTGTACCTGTGATGAAAGATTTTAGTGAAATGTCTAGAAATCTTTTTGAAGTTGCAAGATCTGGTTCCAAAAAAACCCCTGCTAGAAATGGGCGCAGCGCTTTGTCGGTGATCTCTTGACCAAACTTTGCTCGCAAAAACGCATCTGTGCGTTGATCGTATTTTGTCGAACTGGATTTTGATAGCGCTAATCCCACTGCGTATCGAGCGAACTTGAGCTTGCTCGAAATCTTTCCCACAGGCGCGAGCAAACTATCGATCGCCCAGGTTGGTTCTCGTTTAGGGTCAGCCATCTTGTAATTTCGACCGTCAATCGAAACAATTACGCCAGGCGAAAAACTCTTCACATCCAGCGCCTTTAGGTCGAGCACACTAATGCCTTCGGAATACGAAGGGTTATATAGCTGAAAGCCACGATCCAAAAGCAGTCCATCTACTTGATCGGTGCGGATTCTGCCACCAAAGTCATCACTTGCATCGATGACGCAGACTTCGCGGCCAGCAATTGAAAGCCGACGAGCAGCGGCTAATCCGGCTACGCCAGCGCCGATGATTACAACGTCAGTTTTGGAAGGAATGCCAGCCATAAAAATTACTTAGTTGCCAGAGTGCGCATCGCACTTTCAATGTCTGGGTCCTGGAAGACAAACCCAGCATCTAGTAGAACTCGAGGGACAACTCGGGCGCTGCCTAGGACCTCTTGGGAAAATTCACCAAGGATTGACTTCAAAGCAAAAGCTGGAACTGGTAAAAGTGCTGGACGGTTAAACACTTTAGACATCGCTTTTGTAACTTCGGCATTGGTTGCAGGCTCGGGCGCCGTGAGATTTACTGGGCCACTGATTTTAGGATTTGCAATTAGAAACTTAATTGCAGCAATCTCATCGCGCATTGAAATGAAAGACCAATACTGTTTGCCAGATCCTAGTTTTCCTCCGGCACCAAGTTTGAAAATTGGAAGCAAGCGACTCCACGCGCCACCATTCTTTGCGGCGACCAACCCAGTTCTGATGTTTACAACACGAACACCCGCCGCTTTAGCAGGCTCAGCGGCCTTCTCCCAAGCAACTACAACGTCAGCCAAGAATCCTGACCCAGCAGGGGTTGTCTCATCAACTTGTCGATCTGCAGTATCGCCATACCAACCGATCGCACTACCTGCGATGAAAACCTCTGGCTTTAGCTCTGCAGCAGCTTTTGCAAGTAGGGAAGTAGAGTCAACGCGCGATGACAGGATCATGGCCTTGTATTTATCAGTCCAACGACTATCACCAACACCAGCTCCAGCCAGATTAATGATTACATTGGCGCCTGCAAGTTGCGAGAAATCTAATTCACCAGATGCTGGATTCCAATAAATCTCTGAAGTCGCCGCTGACTTTCGCCGAACTAATCGAAGGACTTCGTGTCCGTCCTTGCGAAGGGAATCTACCAACTCGGTTCCGATCAATCCTGAGGAACCACCAATTACGATGCGCATATGTCCACCTTGCTTCGAAATGTTGAATTGAGCGAGTTGAAACTAGAGACCAAGGTCAGCTTCAAATGCGCCTTCTTCCAATCGAGCCTTAATGGCTGATAGGAAGCGAGCAGCATCGGCGCCATCAACTAAGCGGTGATCGTAGGTCAGTGCCAAGTAAACCATTTGGCGCACTGAAATTACGTCAGCTCCAGTGTCATCAGTAGTAACCACTGGACGCTTTACAACAGCACCGGTTCCCAAGATTGCAACTTGTGGCTGATTGATGATTGGAGTATCAAACAAGGCACCACGGCTACCGGTGTTGGTGATGGTAAAGGTTCCACCACTTAGTTCATCCGGTGACAATTTATTGGTTCGAGTTCGTTCCGCTAGATCATTGATCTTGCGAGCTAGGCCACCAATGTTTAGGTCACCAGCATCACGAATTACCGGAACAAGTAGGCCACGTTCAGTATCTACTGCAATTCCAACATGCTCAGCATCAAAGTAGGTGACTGTCCCAGCTTCTTGATCCAGAGTCGCATTCACATTAGGGAATTGCTTTAACGCTTCGCAAGTTGCTTTGGCAAAGAATGGCAGAAATGAGAGTTTTACGCCTTCACGCGATTCAAAAGCGGCTTTAGAACGATTGCGCAGCGATGAAATTCTAGTCACATCAACTTCAACAACAGAAGTTAGCTGAGCTGAAATCTGAAGTGACTCGACCATCCGTTCTGCAATTACTTTACGAAGTCTGGTCATTGGCTCAGTACGACCGCGCAGTTCACTTGCTGGCGAAGCTGGAGTTGCAGACTGTGGAGCCGCAGCAGTTGGAGAAGTCGGCGCAACAAACGGCTTTGATTCAACCGGGCGAGCTTCGTTAACGACAACTGGAGCAAGTGTTGCTGGGGCAGACACAATATCTTCCTTGCGAATACGACCACCAACGCCGGTACCGACAACAGTTGATAGATCTACGCCACGCTCGGCAGCAATCTTGCGAACAAGAGGAGTTGCGTACGCATTGCTGTTACCTGCTGAAACTGTCGTTGCGGAGCTAGCAGTCGTAACTGGTGCTGGTGTTGCAACGGGTATGGAGGCAACGGGTTCTGGCTTTGATTCAGGCGCTGAGGCTGGCGCTGCGTCGGAAGCAGGAACGACTGGGGCCGCTGCTGGAGTTGCGCCAGAAAGTGCACCGATTGTGCCAAGTTGTCCGCCAACTAAAGCTATGCCATCTTCAGCGACAGTGATCTCAAGCAAAATACCTGACACTGGTGAAGGAATTTCAGTGTCTACTTTGTCAGTAGAAACTTCAAGCAACGCTTCATCTGCAGCAACTGAGTCACCAATGGTCTTTAACCAGCGTGTGACAGTTCCTTCAGTAACACTTTCACCCAATGCTGGCAATAGAACTGGAGTTACAAGTCCGCCACTTGCAGGAGCAGCAGATGCAGCCGTAGCCGCCGACGCCGTCATCGCTGGGGATGACGTTGCTTCGGAAGTAGGCACTGGAGTCTCGATAGCAGTCGGAGTAGCGACAGGAGCAGGAGATTCCCCAGACTCAGAAATAACAGCAAGTGCACCGCCTACAAGTACAACAGCATCTTCGCCAGCAATGATTTCAGTCAGTACGCCACTTACTGGAGAAGGAATTTCGGTGTCTACTTTGTCAGTAGAAACTTCTAGTAATGGCTCATCAGCAGTTACGGTGTCGCCGACAGACTTTAGCCAACGAGTAACAGTTCCTTCGGTGACGCTTTCGCCCAGTTGGGGCATTGATACCGTAGTGGCCACTGTGCCGTTACTCCTTTTACTAGTTGTCTTAAGGTTATCGGTTAAGCGTGGGCATG
>JBIIMD010000051.1:0-7520 GCA_044232525.1 Candidatus Nanopelagicales bacterium
TGCACTCAAACTTTTAATGATTATCCTGGCGCCTATCGCAGTAATTGCAACTTCGATTTCACGTAGAACTATTTCGGGTGATCAATACGTCGCGGCCCTTGAGATTCTGGGTACTAGAACTCAATCAGGTGCAATCGAGTTCTTTGGCGCAGACATTAATACGGTTGCGGCATTACTGGACTTCCTAGACCAATGGAGCTTGAGTATTCTTTTGGTCACACTGGTGCTTGGAATAGTTGGTCTACTGCTTAGCAAAAACAGATTAAGAGCGGCTTGGCAAATCTGTCTTGGGCTATTCTTCACTTTTGGATTTTGGGCAATTTTTCTAACTCGAAGTCGTCAAGCCATTGCGGATTACCTTGGCGCTAGTATTTCTGATTTGTCGGCGTTGGTAATTGCTGCTTTTCTAGTGGATCTAAGTGACGAACTGTTAAACCTGACTGGAGTGCTGGCATTGTGTTTTGGGATCCTCGCAATAGCTTTGTGGCTGCTGGGAAGCCGACGCAAATCAAACTCCTAGACAGCATTCAACTAGAATCAAAGACGTGAGCACCCCATTTCTTGACCAGCCTGAGGGCAAGTTAGATGGGCCCAAGTTGCTTCGCATTGAAGCACGAAACTCACTAGTCCCGATTGAACGAAAACCTGAGTGGATTAAAACAAAGCTAAAGACGGGTCCTGAGTACACCCAAATCATGGACTTGGTTAAATCCGAAGGACTTCACACGGTTTGCCAAGAGGCCGGTTGCCCAAACATCTTTGAATGTTGGGAAGACCGTGAAGCAACATTTCTAATTGGTGGAGATCAGTGCACCCGCAGATGTGACTTTTGTCAGATCGACACGGGAAAGCCTGTTGATCTTGATCGAGATGAACCGCGACGAGTTGCTGAGTCAGTAAAAACTATGCAATTGCGATACGCGACGGTTACTGGTGTAGCAAGAGATGATCTTCCAGATGGTGGAGCGTGGCTTTACGCTGAAACAATTCGCCAAATCCATCAAGTGGTCCCTGGCTGTGGCGTAGAGATGTTGGCGCCAGACTTTGATGGTAAGCCAGAACTTCTTCGAGAAGTTTTCGAATCTAGACCAGAAGTTTTTGCTCACAACATCGAAACTGTTCCGCGTATTTTTAAACGCATTCGTCCAGGGTTTAAATACGAAAAGTCCCTTGGGGTTATAACTGCGGCTCAAGAATTCGGATTAGTGACAAAGAGCAACCTTATTCTTGGTATGGGTGAAGAAATTTCTGAGGTACACCAAGCCCTTACTGACCTGCATGATGCCGGTTGCGACTTGGTGACGATTACGCAATACCTTCGACCATCACTTCGTCACCATCCTGTGGATCGTTGGGTGCGCCCGGAAGAGTTTGTCGAGCTGGCAAAGGTTGCTGAGGAGATTGGATTCGCTGGGGTATTAAGTGGCCCATTAGTGCGCTCGTCATATCGAGCTGGCAAACTTTACAAACAAGCCATTGCAGCTCGAAATACCACCGACGCTTAAGGTAGAGACATGTCATTAAAGATGCAACCCCCAAAGAAGCAGCGCTGGTACGTCCAGATCAAGGAAACTTACAAGTTTGCTTCAAATGAAATCTCATTCTTGGCCCTGCGGCTTCTCGGTGTTTTTTCGCTCGTATTTGGAATACTTTTTGCAATTGGTTACGCAATCGATCAGACCATTTTCTTTGGGATCTTTGCATTCGGTACTGGCTTACTAGCGACAACTTACTTTTTTGGAAAGATAGCTGAAAACGCAGCCTACGCTTCTATTGCGGGCCAAGTTGGTGCCGCTGCATCAGTTCTTAATGCAATTCGGGGCTCTTGGTTTGTTACGCCAGCCGTTGGAGTAGATAAGAACCAAAACCTGGTTCATCGAGTTGTAGGCCGACCTGGGATCATCCTGGTTGGTGAAGGTAGTCGCCCCGGTCCACTGCTCGCTGAGCAACGTAAAGCACATGCCCGATATGCCCAAGGTGTACCGATTCATGAAATGATCGTCGACGATGTTGACGTAACCATCTCAAATCTTCAAAAGAAAATTAAGAAGCTGGGTAAATCGCTTCGGCCCGCTGAGGTAACTCAAGTAAGAAACCGCCTAAAGGCACTGCCACAAACAGCGCTTCCAATTCCTAAAGGTCCGCTACCTCAAAACAGAAAGATGCCACGCAGATGAATGACATCACAACCATGTTTACCGATTTATTTTCAAACGCACCAATCTCTTACATCATAGGAATTGTTCTAGTCATAATTTTTCTTGCAAAGAAACTCATCAAGTGGGCAATAGTGTTTGCAGTATTAATGTTCTTCGTGCTTCCCTACCTAGATGAGCAGGGTTTCTTGGACCCAATCAAGAGAATATTCACTTAACGGCTCGAGCAACATCACTAGCTGTTGCTATCCAAACCTCATCGTGCGATTTAACAAACGTCAAGAATCTTTCCAGCATCGCAACTCTACTTGGTCGACCAATGAATTGTGGATGCATAGTTAACATCGTCAAGCCGCCTAGGCCATGAATTCCCAAGAACTCTTCCCGCCAAATTTCCTCAACGTCTCGGGCCGAGCGAATCGTGCGATTCCAGTCGCTTCCGACGCTAAACCAGAAGTACGGTGCATCATCCAACATCCATTGCACAGGAAGCTCCACGACTTTATGGGCCGGATGAACATAAGGCTTGATGTCATCCATCATGCTCGATGAATACTTAAATCCATTTGCAACAAGCAGATCAAATGTGTTGGGGCTGACTTCCCATGAAGGGGACCGATATCCGGTAACTTCGACTCCGAATTGCTCAAGCGCTGCTTTTCCTCGTAAGAGTTCGTCAAGCTCTTCAGACTTGGAAAGTTTTGTTGGAGAAGTATGGGTATATCCGTGGTGGCCAAGTTCATGTCCATGCGCCACTATCTCGCGCATTTGATCTGGATATCGCTCCGCAACTCGACCTGGCGTAAAAAACGTTGCTGGCAACCCCAGATGATCCAGAGAGTCCAAGACCAGCCCAACTCCAACTTTTGCACCGTAGGTGCCTTGGGAAAGAACCCCGGGGCGATTGGCATTGTCAGGATTCTCAGCTAACCAAACTTCTTCGGCATCAAAATCAAAACTAATAACGAGCGCTGAGGTTTTTCCTGTTGGTAATTCTAGAGAAGGCATATACCTATCTTGCCCGCATAGTTATTGTTCCAACAGCTTTATCGTGCAAGCCACGGCCGTCACGATCCCAGATCAAGGCTGGGACAACTAAGCAAAGAAGTGCTGTACGAACCAAAACTTTCAAAAAAGTAACTCGAATTGGGCTAACTGAAATAAGTCTGATCCCCGCAATTTTGTATCCAAATGATGCACCCGTGGTTGAGGTAAGGACAAACACTTGCGCCGCAAACACCCCTAAAGTGGCGGCTGCAAATCCCTCTGATCCGTAAACCAAATCGGGAAAAGCTAAGTGAGTAACCAGAATTGCAGCGATCCAGTCAATCATTAGAGCAACAATTCGCCGTCCCGTGCGAGCAACTGAGCCCACTCCATTTTGCGGCAAACCAAAGCGTTGGCCTGGAAATCCGAAGTCCATGCCCTGATCTTCCAGAGCGGCTTTGGGTCCAGATAGCCAGGATCCGATATCTCTTCTATCCACGCCTTAACCTTAAATCCAAATTGACCCACCTGCTCACTGAAGTTAAGCGAGTCCTGGGCAAGGACCAGAAAATGGTGTTTGTTGTAACAAACCCGAAACACATGGGACACGGCGTTGAAATCGTGTCCCGCTATCGTCGAGATCAGCCAGAGGAAAATCTCTGGAAAATTGCGGATTACTAACTGGAGGATCAATGTCCAATCTCGGACTTAAAACTGCTGAAGATGCACTCAAGTTCATCAAGGACAACAACATTCGATTTCTTGATGTTCGCTTCTGTGACTTGCCTGGCGTAATGCAGCACTTCAATGTGCCTGTTGAATCTGTAGATGCTGACTTTTTTGCGGGTGGCCAGATGTTCGACGGTTCGTCCATTCGAGGCTTCCAATCCATCCATGAATCTGATCTAAAGCTTCTTGCAGATGTTACAACTGCTTTTGTTGACCCATTCCGTAAGGAAAAGACTTTGGTTATGAACTTCTCAGTTCATGATCCGTTCTCAGACGAGCCTTATGCCCGTGACCCACGCAACGTGGCTGCCAAAGCAGAGGCTTACTTAACCTCTACCGGTATCGCAGATACCGCATTCTTTGCTCCCGAGGCCGAGTTCTTCGTATTTGATTCAGCGCGCTTCAAGACCAGCACCAACGAATCGATGTATCACGTTGACTCGATTGAAGGTGCTTGGAACTCAGGCAATGAATTCAATGCTGACGGTAGCGACAATCGCGGGTACAAAACTCGAATCAAGGGCGGCTACTTCCCCGTTTCGCCAACAGATCAGTTGGCTGATTTACGTGATGAGATGGTCGTTAACTTAGCCGAGGTCGGTCTACTTGTGGAACGCTCACATCACGAAGTTGGCACTGCAGGTCAGATGGAAATCAACTACCGTTTCAACACATTGCTCAAGGCAGCTGATGAAGTCATGTTGTTTAAGTATGTAATCCGTAACACTGCTTGGGAGGGTGGCAAGACTGCAACCTTTATGCCAAAGCCACTTTTCGGTGACAACGGCTCAGGTATGCACGTACACCAATCGCTATGGACAAATGGTTCCCCATTGTTCTATGACGAACGTGGTTATGGTGGCTTGTCAGATCTTGCGCGCTGGTACATCGGTGGCATCTTGAAGCACGCACCATCGCTACTGGCCTTCACAAACCCAACAGTTAACTCCTACCATCGCCTGGTTCCGGGTTATGAAGCACCGGTTAACTTGGTTTACTCACAGCGCAACCGTTCTGCTTGTCTACGTATTCCAGTAACCGGAAGCAATCCAAAGGCCAAACGAATTGAATTCCGTTGTCCAGATCCATCAAGCAACCCATACTTGGCATTCGCTGCAATGTTGATGGCTGGACTTGATGGCATCAAGAACAAGATTGAGCCACACGCTCCAGTCGACAAGGACCTATACGAATTACCACCAGAGGAAGCTGCTGACATACCTCAGGTTCCGTCTTCACTTCCTGAGGTTCTGGAAGCACTAGAGGCAGATCATGATTACTTGCTTGAAGGTGGAGTATTCACCAAGGATCTAATTGAAACTTGGATTGAATACAAGCGAACCGCAGAAATTGACTACGTTCGCTTGCGTCCACATCCAGCCGAATTTGAGTTGTACTACGACCTCTAAACGATTAGCTCATGGGCACCCGACATAAACCAAGTCGGGTGCCCATTGTTTTTGCCAATTGAATAGAGTCAACTCATGACCGTCGCACAGCCTGGAACCTGGGTATCTCCGATTACTCCTGAGATGCTCTCCCAAGCTGGCGTCTCGATGGGTTTCACTCAGACATTCCGAGGTGATTTGTTTTGGGATGAATCACGTCCTAATGAAAATGGTCGAAATGTAGTCGTTAGTCGTACCCATGGCGACATGTTGCCCGCACCTTGGAATGCCTCAACCCGAGTGCACGAAATGGGAGGCCTAAGTTGGCTGGTTTGCAATTGGAATGACTGTGAGGGGCTAATCTTTTCCGAAAAATCTGACCAGCGTATCTACTGGAAACCAGTAAGTGGTGACCCAGAACCGATTACTCCGGAAAGTTTGCCAGGAACGCTAGCTCGATATAGCGACTTTCTAATTCGAGGTTCAGATATTTGGTGTGTTCGGGAAGTTACCGAGGGAGCCACAACCAATCGGGACTTGATTGCAATCAATAACTCTAAACAAATTAGAGTTCTGGACTCAGCATCACATTTCTATGCGCACCTTGCCTTATCCCCTGATGAACAGCAGCTTGCTTGGATTTCTTGGGAGCATCCACAAATGCCATGGGATGGCACCGAGTTACTTGTTGCAAACATTGACGAAGTTGGGAATCTTGTAGAAAAAAAGATTTGCGCCGGCAGTCAGACCGAGGCAGTTAACAGTCCAGTTTGGTCGACTTCAGGCCAGCTCTATTTCATTAGCGACGCTTCTGGATTCTGGAATGTTTGGGAGTCAGATACCAAGGGCTCAAAACGCCAATTGGTTTCTGAGTCTGCGGAGTGGGCGCATCCAATGTGGGTTGTTGGCACTCACCTATTGCGAATTCTGGGCACTGGAGAACTAGTAGGCATTCACGGCAATCCGGCACAGGAAAATGTTGCAATCATCGATCCAAATTCTGGTGTCTGGCGAAATCTAGATTGTGAACTGACAAACTTTGCACATTTGAGTATTCATTCTGATCATGTCTACGCAATTGGTGGCGGACCAAAAACCCTTGCTGCTCTGGTAGAGCTTTCGGTAAGTAATAGGAAAAATCCAGTAACAATCAAAGAGGTGCTCGCACCAATTGATCAAGGATTTCTGCCGACGGCTAAGGCAGTTGTATTTCCAAGTAAAAATGAACGCAAAGTTCATGCATTTATGTCACCAGCGACTAATCCAAATTATGAAAGCACGGAATTACCGCCCGTAATGATTACGGTCCATGGTGGGCCGACTGGAAATACCACTGGTGTGGCTTCGATTAAACGTGCCTTCTTTACATCCAGAGGCTTTACGGTCGTTGATGTTGATTACGGTGGCTCAACTGGCTATGGCAGGGCATATCGCGAAACTTTAAAGGGCCAATGGGGTGTTGTTGATACTGAGGATATTCTTGCGGTCGTAGCGGGCCTGATTTCCGATGGATTGGCCGATCCAAGTCGAATTGTGATTCGCGGTGGTAGTGCTGGTGGCTACGCAGTATTAAATGGCCTAGTACATAGCAAGGTATTTGCAGCCGGCGCAAACTATTACGGAGTAGCCGAACTAACCATGTTGGCAGAGGACACTCATGACTTTGAGTCACGATATCTAGATTCGCTTATCGGACCCTACCCAGAACAAAAAGAGCTTTACGTGGAGCGCTCCCCCTTAACGCATGCGGATAACTTGACTTCACCGCTGATCATTTTCCAAGGTTCTGATGATCCGATAGTTCCACCATCCCAGTCGCAAGCATTCCGAGATGCCTGCATCAAGAATGGCGTTAAGCACAAGTACTTTGAGTTCGAAGGTGAGAGCCATGGATTCAGAAAAAGTCAGACAATCACGACATGTGCAATCGAAGAACTTAAATTCTTTGGCGAAGTTCTGGGATTTGTACCAGCAGATTAGTTAATGCCGATAAGTTAATGCCGATAAGTAAAATGCCTAGATTGAAACGATTGCCAGGCTTAAGGAGTCAACATGATTGTTACCTATAAAGAAGATTTAGTGGGCGGACCTCGTCATCGCAAAGTTTCAACTGGCACAAGTCTTCGGATGCTGACTCGCGAAGACGGAGTTGGATTTTCCTTCCATGACACAGAACTTGAAGCTGGTACTACCACCACACTGCAGTACAAGAACCACATCGAAGCCAACTACATCATTGATGGCACCGGTGAACTTGAAA
>JBIIMD010000052.1:0-7463 GCA_044232525.1 Candidatus Nanopelagicales bacterium
GCCAAAGTTCACTGGAAAGATGCTGGACGAAAGACTTGGCAAGCTTCACTTCTGGTTGGTCTTCTTTGGATTCCACATCACCTTCCTAGTCCAACACTGGTTAGGCGTAGAAGGTATGCCTCGGCGCTATGCGGACTACCTGGCCAGCGATGGATTTACGACGCTGAACATGATCTCTACGGTTGGTTCTTTGGTATTGGGAGCATCAACTTTTGTATTCTTCTGGAACATGTACAAAACCAATAAGTACGCACCTATGGTTAACAACGATGACCCTTGGGGCTGGGGTGCATCGCTGGAATGGGCAACGTCATGTCCACCACCTCGCCATAACTTCATCGAAATTCCAAGGATTAGAAGTGAGCGCCCAGCCTTTGATTTACACCATCCAGAAGTAGCCGAGATGGAGCAAGCCGCTCGTGATAAGGCATTTGATAATGCTGCAAACGGCTCTAAGGGTTAAGGATAATTAGATGATTATCGGTGGCAAGCTATTTGCGATAGGCACAGTTCTTTATGTAGGACTTGGTATTGTCTATTGGTTCATGAGTGGAGACGTTGTAGGAACATCTCTTCTTGCGCTAACTGGTGGATTAGCATTTCTAATTGCTTTTTATGTACTGTTCACAGCAAAGCGGGTTGGTGCACTTCCGGAAGATAACGAGATCGCGCTGATTTCAGATGCGGATGCCGAGTATGGATTCTTTTCACCTCACTCCTGGTGGCCATTTGCGATTGGCGCTTCAACATTCGTCTTCGTTCTAGGATTCGTTTTTGCGCAGTGGATGATGGTGCTTGGATTATTCACACTGATGATGTCAGTATACGGTTTACTCTTCGAGTACTACCGTGGCGATTTCGTAAAGTAATCCTTAACTAGTTTGTGCTGTGCCTCACTCACTTAGGCTAACTACTGCTTGCAAGGCAGGCGAATTCGCTGGACGTGTTTCGGTCTGGCTTGGTCGAGGAAGAGGCGAAACCTTAAGTGGCAGAGTCACCCTGGCGCTTGATCCGAGGGCGATTGCTAAGTTAAGTCTTAACCGAGATATTGTGCTGGTCTCTGGAACAAATGGAAAAACCACTTCTACTAAGAACTTGGCAAAGATCCTTAGGGAATTTGCGGGTGAAGGAGTTAGTACCAGTGAGTCTGGCGCGAATATGCCGGCTGGAATAGCTTCGCTGCTTGCGCAAAAACCAAGAAATAGATTTGCTGTCGTTGAATGTGACGAATTGTATTTGCCGGAAATTTATCGACAGACTCGGCCCAAGGTAGTTGTATTCTTGAATTTGTCTCGCGACCAACTTCACCGAACTGGAGAAGTTCGCAAGATTTCAAATCTTTGGCACGAAGCTTTTGTCAATGATGATGTAACACTTGTAATCGATCGTGATGATCCTTTTCTTGAACATGCCAGTTCTCGGTCGGGGCATGTGATTCGAGTTTCATTTGGCGGCCGACGCCATCCAGATGCTGCTACGTGTCCAAATTGTGCGGCTATTTTGGATTGGTCAAAGGGAGATTACTCCTGTGCCTGCGGCCTTGGATCGCAACTGCCCGATGTCAGGGCGGACAAGACGCTAGATGGCCCAGCACGAAATACTGTCTTGATAATTGAAGCGGCTAGATTAATGGGTGCTGAAATTCTTGCGGATGATGCCGTTGAATTAATCAAATCTTCTCCAGACAGAATTCATGAGTTTTTAACTTCAGGAAGGGCTATACCAACTCATTTAGCTAAGAACCCTGAAAGCTGGAGACAAGCACTTGGAAAAGTGGCAACCGAACAAGTTGTGCTATCGGTCAATGCTAGAGGAATAGATGGCCGAGATACTTCTTGGCTTTGGGACATTGACTACTCGACATTGATTGGCAAAACTGTTGTGTGCACTGGAGATCGGCGGTTAGACATTGCTTACAGGTTGAGCGTGCAGGGGATTGAAACCTCGGTAGCACCTGACTTTGGTTCAGCGGTATCTAAATTTGGCTCTGGGCCAATTCAAGCAATTGTTAGTTATACCGCCTATCAAGATTTGTTGGCCACCGAACTTGGAATAGCTACTGGGCAGGGTCTGCGCTAATGAGTCTTACCATTGTGCGTTTGTATCACGATCTTCTGGGGACTTATGGAGATCAAGGTAACGCAGAGATATTGATACACAGGGCTAAGGCTCGTGGCATCAAAGTGGAACTAATTGAAGTTGTTCCAGGAATGCCGGTGCCACATTCGGGGGATATCTACCTATTGGGTGGCGGCGAGGATGGGCCGCAAGTGGCAGCACTTGAGATGCTCAAGCAAGATGGGGGGCTAAAGCACGCCGCAGCTGGCGGCGCCACTGTGTTGGCCATTTGCGCTGGATTCCAAATCATCGGTGAGTCACTTCCAGATTCTGATGGGGTTGCAACTTCAGGTCTTGGACTTGTCGATGCGCATACCATCTACGATTCGTCGCCACGAAGCGTGGGAGAGTTAGTGATTCAGCCCAACCGTGGTGGGTTACCGATTCTCACAGGTTTTGAAAACCATCAAGGACTTACACGACTTGGAGCAGAGATGCCCGCCCTAGGAACCGTGCGAAGTGGTATCGGCAATGGTTTTGATGGTGTTGAGGGGGTCTGGCATGGAAATGTTTTCGGCACCTACATGCATGGCCCTGCACTAGCGAGAAATCCAGAACTAGCCGACGCTGTCCTGCAGTGCGCCACCGGTCCGCTGCGCGCATACGAAGACGCCTTTGCCGATGCCCTCGCAATGGAGCGCCGCAACACCCTTATCAAATAGCTCGAACTTTGAAGATTTGGCTGCTTTGTAGCAAGAAAAACCCCCGCCTACAAATGTAGGCGGGGGTTTTTCTTAGACAATCTAGTGATTGCTGATTTCTTTCAGGTGAGACTGAGCTTCGTGTAATTCGTGAGCAGCATGTTCTGCAGCGGCGCGCATTTCCTCGTCCGTTGGAGTAGGTATTACGTCAGAATAGAACCACTGAGATAGCTTGGCACGAGCAATTGACTTGGCTGCCTTTGGATTACGAACACCGTTTTCGTCAACCGCCGATGGCAAGGCCATTGGAACTACATCTGCCTTCGCAAGAAGTTTTGCCTTCTCGGCTTCACCAATAGGCTCATGTACTTCAATGAACTCTCCATTTGGTAGTCGAAGAATTCGACCAGTCTCGTAGCCATGTAACAACTTATTGTTGTCACGACGCTGGAGACCCAAACAGATTCGCTTCGTTAGCACAAAGGCAAGTGGAGGTGCTACGAACAGCAAGACTCTAAATGCCACAGTGATCTGATTGATTGAGAGATTGAAGGCCGAAGCAATAATGTCATTGCCTCCAGAAATCACCAGAATCATGTAGAACACCAGTGCCATTACGCCAAGTCCAGTTCTTGTTGGTGCATTTCTTGGTCGATCAAGTAAGTGGTGCTCGCGCTTGTCGCCAGTGGCCCAGGCCTCGATCCAAGGATAAAGACCTAGCGCAGTGAACATAATTCCAGGAATGACCAAAGCAGGAATCAGAATATTCCAGCTCAAGGTGTAACCAAGAATTACTGACTCCCAGTTAGGCATGAGTCGGACTGCACCATCTAACCAACCGATGTACCAGTCAGGCTGCGAGCCAGCGGTTACTTGTGACGGTGTGTAAGGTCCGTAAAGCCATACTGGGTTAATTGTTACCAGCGCTGAAATCAAAACTGTAATTCCAAACACAACGAAGAAGAAGCCGCCGGCTTTTGCCATGTAGATAGGGAATAAGCGGAAACCAACGACGTTACTTTCAGTGCGACCAGGTCCAGGGAACTGAGTGTGCTTTTGGTAGAAGACCATAATCAAGTGCACGGTAATCAAGGCAAGCAAAATACCTGGGATCAACAGAATGTGAATTGAGTACAGTCGTGGCATGAAGTCAGTGCCAGGGAATTCGCCACCAAAAAGGAACATCGCAACGTAAGTTCCAATTAGCGGCAATGCCTGAATAATGCCTTGTGCAATGCGTAGTCCTGTGCCGGAAAGAAGATCATCTGGCAATGAGTAACCAGAGAAGCCTTCAAGTAGAGCAAGAACTAAAAGCAGGGTTCCGATAACCCAGTTAATTTCACGTGGCTTGCGGAATGCCCCAGTAAAGAAAACTCTCAAAAGGTGAACTGAAATAGCAGCTGTGAAAAGAAGCGCAGCCCAGTGGTGAATCTGCCGCATCAAAAGCCCGCCACGAACATCAAATGAGATCGCAAGAGTTGAGGAATATGCTTCTGTCATCTTTACGCCCTTAAGTGGCACGTAAGATCCGTTGTAAACAATTTCTGTCATTGATGGGTTGTAGAAAAAGGTCAAGTAAGTGCCAGAAAGCAGCAAGATTATAAAGCTATAGAGCGCTACTTCACCCAACATGAACGACCAGTGATCTGGGAATACCTTGTCGAGTAGTCGCTTAGTGAAGTTGGCGGAGGCTAAGCGGTCGTCAATGTAATTTGCGGTGCTACCACCTTTTGTGATTGGCGCAGCATGCGGCGGCGTCACTATTGATTCTTCGGTTGTACTCATCCGCGCTCCCAGAAACTAGGTCCAACTGGTTCAGCAAAACCACTTTGGGCAATTAGGTAGCCCTCTGCATCAACCGTGATCGCAAGTTGTGGCATGCGACGTGCGGCTGGTCCGAAAACCACATTGCCCGAGTCTGCTAAGTCAAAGGTAGACTGGTGACACGGACACAGCAAGTGGTGGTTGCGCTGTTGGTACAGTGATGTTGGACACCCTAAGTGCGTGCAAATCTTTGAGAATGCCAAGATTCCTTGATAATCCCAGGCTTCGCCCTGTTGCGAGACAATCTCAGCTGGATCCATTCGCACAATAATGATGGAAGCCTTACCGCGCTGGTTAAGGTTGTGCTCTTCATGCTCAACCTCTAGCAAATTGTCTGGAACTGCGTTAATCAGACCGCCCAACGGAATATCTGAAGCTTTGATCTTCTTGTAGGTCGCATCGGTAACTAGGTGGATACCTTCATCCCAAATCGTTTCTCGCAATCGAGTGCCTGGAAGTGGGCCTAGATCGCGCAGCAGGACAATCAATGGAACTGGGAATAGCGCAAGAGCACCAAGCAGTGAACGACGGATGATTTTGCGTTCTTTAAATCCAGACTCAGCTACGCCGCGCTGGTAAGAAGCCTGTACCGCTTCTCGTTCTTCATCAGATGAAGTTAAAGCATGTCTTTCTTGAATCACTTCCTCATCGGGCATCAACTTTTTGGCCCAATGAATTGCACCTAGTCCAATCAGCAGAATCGCCATTCCAAAAGTGACACCGATTGCCAAATGATTGGCATTTACATTTCCAAGTACCGGAATTGGGATAAGCAATGATGCTGGAACATTGATGTAAGCAATGACAAAAAGAATGATCATCAGGGAAGACAGCCCAAACATTGTTGCAACTTGTCGCTCGGCGCGAATTGCTGCCTTTGGATCTATGTCTGCTTTGCGCAGTACATGTGGCTCCATGGGGAATACTGCGATACCGCTTACTAGGTCTTTGCCATCTTTGGCACCGTATGGGTCACCAGTTGGGTGGTCTAAGTCGCTCATTATTTTGCTTTCGCTCCGATCCATACCGCTGCGACAATCAACATGCCAAGGGCAGCGATGAAGACAAACAATCCCTCAGTGACTGGGCCGAGGCGACCAAGACTGGCACCACCTGGATTTTCAGCCTTTTGAAGTTCTAGTACGTATGCAATTAAGTGCTGTTTCTCTTCCACGCTGATAGTGCTATCTGCGAAAACTGGCATAGATTGTGGGCCAGAAACCATTGCTTGATAAAGCATTTTTGCATCCGAACTCATCAAGTTAGGGGCATATCGTCCTTCAGATAAGGCACCACCAACACCGGAAGCACCATGACACTGCGCACAATTGGTACGGAACAACTCACCACCCAAAGCTAATTCCGCATTTGTAGTGTCAAGCATTTCTTGCGTTGGAATTGCTGGACCAGCACCTAGCGTTGCGATGTATGCAGCTAATGCAGCAGTTTCTTCTTCAGTGTAGGAAGACATGTTTGGCATCGCTTGGATGCCTGGCGCAGCAAGTGGCATGCGACCAGTTGCCACCTGGAAATCAACCGATGCAGCGCCGACACCAATCAAAGATGGACCGTCAGAGGCGCCTTGGGCAGCCAGACCGTGACAGGAAGAACAGCCCTCAAGAAAAAGTTGCTTACCTTGCTCCACCTGGGTCTCTGTTTTTGCTACTACCTTTGGAGCAGTTTGGGTGCTGACAGCAGCGTAGGCAGCACCAGTGGTTCCGAGCGCCACGGCGAGAACTGCAAAGAGAGCCGCTGGGTGTCTTTTGTTCAGTGCCACTGGATTCCTTATCTATTTCGCTAAATGAGAATTATTGGATGCTTTTACTTAATTAGGTAAATCGTTGCAAACAGCGCGATCCAGACCACATCGACAAAGTGCCAATAGTAGGAAACTACGATCGCAGTCGTTGCCTGTTTGTGGGAATAGCGCTTAGTTGCATACGTACGCGCCAAAACAAACAAAAATGCAATTAGGCCACCAGTTACGTGAAGACCATGGAATCCAGTTGTTAGGTAAAACGCAGAACCATACGCATTGGCAGAAAGCGTAAGACCTTCATGAACCAAAATTGCGTATTCATATACTTGGCCAGCAACGAAGTAAAAGCCCATTAGGAAAGTTATAACAAACCATTTCCGCAAACCCTTTACATCACCGCGTTCAGCAGCAAAGACGCCAAGTTGGCAAGTAACGGATGACAGCACCAGGATTGTGGTGTTAAAAGAGGCAAACGGAATGTTTAGAAGTTCAACTTCTTTGGCCCACAATTCCGGGTTAACCGAGCGAAGCGTGAAGTACATCGCAAACAAGGCTGCGAAGAACATTAATTCGCTGGCTAGCCAGACGATAGTGCCAATAGAAACCATGTTTGGTCGATCGGCATGGCTAGGGACTCTTACAGCAGTTGCGGTACTCACCCCTCAACTTTACCCGTCGCCTGACCAAAAAGCCCCACAGGATGGCCATATTTACCTTGATGTGACCTATTGCATTTTGGCCCCTCGAATTACCCTTCCCGTGCCATGGTCAGATACTCTTTTGGAGTGTCGAACAGCGCCTCACCACTCAAAGTTCTCGTGTACAGCGATGATTCCGCCGTGCGAACAAACATCAAGGTAAGTCTTGGTCGACGTCCTTCGATGGATTTTGGAAATGTTGAGATCTTGGAATGCGCAACCCATCCAGCTGTTATCGCCGCCGTTGACTCCAGGCCATTTGACCTGCTGATTCTTGACGGCGAGGCCACACCTTCGGGTGGCATGGGACTTTGCCGCCAACTAAAGGATGAAATTTTCAATTGCCCGCCAGTTTTGGTCTTGGTGGGTCGAGTAGATGATCGCTGGTTAGCAACTTGGTCACGCGCCGATGCAGTTGTAGCG
>JBIIMD010000008.1:0-24126 GCA_044232525.1 Candidatus Nanopelagicales bacterium
GCTGCTGCTGGTGGTTCCGGTCTAGGCATGTTCCAGTCTGTAAAGGCTGCTGCTGATGGCGGAGCAACTGTATGGGCAATCGGTGTTGACTCTGATCAGTACACAGTTCCAGCTCTTGCTGAATACAAGGACATCATCGTGACATCCATGTTGAAGCGCGTTGACGTAGCTGTATTCGACGTAATCAAGGGCGTAGTTGATGGAGCACCACTATTAGGTGTCCAGAACTTCGACCTATCTAAGGATGGCGTCGGTTACGCAACATCCAACTCTGCTGTATCTGCCTTCACAGCCGCTGCTGATGCAGCTGCCGAGAAGATCAAGTCCGGCGAAGTTGTAGTTGGTACAACAGTCGAGTAATAGATCACTACAGTGAGGCTCGGGTGGAAATCTCCACCCGAGCCTCACTTTTTGTTTCAGGAAGTCGTAAGTTTAGGTAGTACCGAAAATCTGAAAGGCGCGGTTTTAGCAAATGGGCCAAAGTGAACTAGCGGTTGAGCTAAAAGGGATCTGGAAGCGGTTCCCTGGTGTTATTGCAAACAGCGACATCAATCTGAAGGTAACTTCTGGAACTGTTCATGCCATCGTCGGCGAGAACGGTGCCGGCAAGTCAACGCTTATGAAAATTCTTTATGGCATGCAAAAAGCTGACGAAGGAACAATTGCAATTAACGGTAGTGGATTAGTTTTTAACTCACCATCTGATGCAATTAATTCTGGAATCGGTATGGTGCACCAACACTTTATGTTAGCCGACAATTTCACAGTTTTAGAGAACATTGTTTTAGGCAGTGAACCAAAAAATGGTATTCGCTTAGATTTTGCCAAAGCTCGCAAACAGATTTCCGAAATTGCTGCCGAGAATGGTCTTGCGGTAGATCCCGATGTATTGGTAAGTGAACTTGGCGTTGGTGATAGACAACGAATTGAAATTCTTAAAGTGTTGTATCGCGGCGCAAAGATTTTGATTTTGGATGAACCAACAGCAGTTTTAGTCCCACATGAAGTTGATGAATTGTTCAACACGCTTCGGGATCTTAAAAAAGAGGGACTGACTGTTATCTTCATCAGTCACAAGCTAGATGAAGTTTTATCTATCGCTGATGAGATCACCGTCATTCGACAAGGAACCACAGTTGGCAGTGTTAATCCACACACCCAGAATGTGTCGGCACGCGATCTCGCCGAAATGATGGTTGGAAATGAGCTACCAACTCCAGAAGCAGTTGGCGATACGGTTCGGGACGAAGTAGTTCTGAAAGTTGAGAACCTTTCGGTCTTTGCAAAAGGTGGCAAAGCAATTGTTGATGACATCTCGTTCCAGATTCGGGCTGGTGAGATCGTTGGCATTGCAGGTGTTGAAGGAAATGGTCAGGCTGAGATTCTTGATGCCTTGATGGGCATTGAATCTGCTACCGGGCGAGTGCAGTTTCAGGATGAGGACATCACAAACAAGTCAACGCGTCATCGCAGAGACCTTGGAATTGGATTCATCCCCGAAGATCGTCAACGTCAGGCCCTGATGCTGGAAGCACCACTTTGGGAAAACCGAATGCTAGGACATCAAACTAAAGCGCCAAATGCCAAAGGCATGTGGCTAACTCCACGCAGTGCTAAGGCTGACACTAAAAGAATTGTCGAAGAGTATGACGTGCGCACCCCAAGTATTGATGTTTTAGCGAGCGCACTTTCCGGCGGTAACCAGCAAAAACTAATCGTTGGCCGCGAAATGTCTGGCGAACCTAAGCTTCTTATTGCAGCTCACCCAACTCGTGGCGTTGACGTTGGCGCGCAAGCAGCTATCTGGGATCACATCCGTCATGCCAGACAGTCTGGCTTAGCGGTCTTGCTAGTTTCAGCTGATCTTGATGAGTTGATTGGCCTCAGCGACAACATCAAAGTCTTGCTTCGTGGCAAATTCGTAGCTAATGCTGATCCCGCCACTGTGACACCCCAAGAACTGGGTACAGCAATGACTGGCGCGGGAGAGGCTGCGTAATGAATCTTCGTCGAATCGGTACTAGTTTGATCGCTCCCGCAATCGGAATGTTTGTTTCACTCGCAGTCACCGCTGTTATCTTGACCGTTATTGGGGCAAGCGTTACTACGGTTTTTTCATCAATGTGGAATTACGGAACATCGCCACGCGCTATGTCGTTGATGCTTAACTTGGCAACAATTTATTTCCTAAGTGCACTAGCAGTTTCTATTGGCTTCAAAATGAATTTATTCAACATCGGTGTCAACGGGCAATATGTTTTAGGAGCACTTGCTGCAGCCATAGTTGCAAGTAACTTGACGCTGCCTAAGCCGCTATCAGTAACGATCACGATCTTGGCTGCAATGATTGTTGGTGCACTTTGGGCTGGAATTGCAGCTTGGCTAAAAGTTGCCCGTGGCGTTAGTGAAGTTATCTCCACGATTATGTTGAACTTCATTGCGATCGGGATCATCAGTTACATAATTGTTCGCACCCCAATTGGAACTGAAACAAGTCTGAACATTCGTGGTACCAAGGCAATCCCAGAAACTGGAATGCTACGCGGCATTGCATTCATTGATCCAGGCACCCAAATCTATGGTTTCTTCTTCATCTCCATATTTATCGGAATTGGGTACTGGTTCCTGTTAAACCGAACTCGCTTTGGTTTTGATTTGCGTGCTACTGGAAAATCTGCGACTGCAGCGCGAACTAGTGGTGTGCAATCAAATCGCATGATCTATGTGACTATGTTGCTTTCCGGCGCAGTTGCTGGATTAGTTGGTCTTCCTTATCTACTGGGTAATACCGGTTCATACACCTTGCAATTTCCAACTGACTGGGGATTCATTGGTATCGCTATTGCTTTGCTAGGTAGAAACAATCCACTTGGCATTGCGCTAGGTGCAATTCTCTGGGCGTTTTTGGATGTTTCGAGTGGGCAGTTGGTGCTCGAGGGTGTGCCAAGAGAGATTTCAACGATCATGCAGGGATTAATTGTGATTGTGGTCGTCATCTCATACGAGGTTGTTCGCCGTTATCAAGTTAAGAGCGAGCAAACAAGTGTTGCAAAGGCATTAGCAAAGCAGGAGGTATCGGTATGACTTACCTAAAATCTCGCAGATTTATCGGCGCTGCCTTTACCGCAATCACCATGCTTTCGATCACTCGAACGATCACTGGAAATGGTGACCTCACCAGCACCGTGACAATTGCGCAAGCTTTAGTATTCGCCTCACCAATTGCGCTTGCAGGACTGGCTGGTATTTGGGCCGAACGCGCAGGCGTGATCAACATTGGCCTAGAAGGCATGATGATCCTTGGTACCTTCGGCGCTGGCTGGGCTGGTTGGCAATGGGGTGTTTGGGCTGGCGTCTTGGCGGGTGTGATCTTCGGCGCTATCGGTGGCTTACTGCTTGCCGTCGCAGCAGTTACCTTTGGTGTTGACCAAATCATTGCTGGTACTGCAATCAACCTATTGGCACTTGGCTTAACAAAGTTCCTCGCAATCTTGCTGTTTACTGATGCACCAGGTGGTGGGCAAGCGCAGTCACCACCTATCAAGGGTGAGATTCCAACTCTCACTATTGATTCAATTGTTGGACCACTAACAACCCTGCATGACCGTGGAATTTTCTTCATTAGCGATCTAGCGGGAATTTTGGCTGGCTTGTTCTACAACCTTTCATTGCTGACCATCATCACCTTCTTGCTCTTTGTGATGACCAGTTACTTGCTTTGGAAAACTGCATTTGGCCTTCGTCTGCGCAGTGCTGGTGAAAACCCATGGGCTGCAGATTCACTTGGGGTCAAGGTTGTGCAGTTCAAGTACGCTGCCGTTGTCTTCTCCGGAATGCTAGCTGGACTTGGTGGTGCCTACTTATCTATCGCATCGACGATCTATCGCAACGGCAACACGGCCGGTCGTGGTTACATCGGTTTAGCAACCATGATCTTCGGCGACTGGCGACCAGGTGGAACTGCAGCTGGCGCCTTAATGTTTGGTTACATCGATACTTTGCGCTTAATTGATAGTGGAAATGAAAATGTGAAGGGTTTAATTCTGCTCGGTGCAATAATTCTCTTCACTATTGGAGGCATCATGCTACGTCGCAATCGTCGTAACTCAGGTATCGGTTTCTTGATTCTTGGTTCAGTAATGATTGGTGCTTACTTCTCAGCCACTTCTTTCCCACCAGAAGTTGCACAGGTTGCGCCATACATAACAACTCTGTTGGTTCTTGCAACGGCGTCACAGAATTTGCGACCGCCCGCTGCTGATGGCGTTCCGTATCGAAAGGGAGATCATCACTAATGGAAATTAATTGGGATGAATTGCGAAGTGCGGCAAGGGGCGCAATGGCAAAAGCTTATGCACCATACTCCAACTTTCCAGTCGGTGTTGCTGGCTTAGTTGATGACGGTCGCATCGTGACTGGATGCAATGTTGAGAATGCTGCTTACGGTGTTGCCTTGTGCGCTGAGTGTGGCTTGATTTCAAGTTTGATCAGTACAGGTGGCGGCAAGCTAGTTGCAGTTGCTTGTGTCGATCGCCATGGCAATGCACTCATGCCTTGTGGTCGCTGTCGTCAGTTGCTTTGGGAACATGGTGGTCCGAATTGTCTACTTGACTCGGTCTCTGGAATTAAGTCAATGACAGAAGTATTGCCTGATGCGTTTGGCGCGCATGATTTAACAGATCGACTTTAAACGCATTAGCCTTACAGGTATGACACTTCCCCGAGTGAAATTAACATCATGAGCACTGAACCATTTGCTGCTGTAGACCTCATTGCGGCTAAACGCGACAAGCAAGAATTGTCTGACTTACAAATTGATTGGTTTGTTGACGCTTACGTTCGAAATGTGATTGCCGAAGAACAAATGTCGGCAATGGCAATGGCAATCTTGCTTAACGGGATGAACCGTCGTGAAATTGTGCGTTGGACTAAGGCCTACATCGATTCCGGTGAGACTATGGATTGGTCAAATCTGGGAAGGCCAACAGCTGACAAACACTCCACTGGTGGTGTTGGTGACAAAATAACTTTGCCGCTTGCACCTTTAGTTGCTGCCTGTGGCGTTAGTGTGCCGCAACTTTCGGGTCGCGGGCTTGGTCACACTGGCGGCACTCTAGACAAACTTGAAGCAATTAAGAGTTGGCGTGCAAACCTAACTAACTCTGAAATGTTCGAGGTACTGAATTCAACCGGCGCAGTGATATGTGCGGCTAGCCAAACTCTGGCGCCAGCTGATCGTCGGATTTATGCACTTCGTGATGTAACGGGAACGGTTGAATCAATTCCACTTATCTCTGCATCCATCATGAGTAAAAAGATTGCCGAAGGTACTGGCGCACTTGTCTTAGATGTAAAGGTCGGTTCTGGCGCATTTATGAAAACCGTTGAGCAAGCCCGTGAGCTTGCTACGACAATGGTTGGAATCGGTAACGATGCGGGCGTGACAACGCGTGCACTCTTAACCGCAATGGATGTGCCACTTGGTCGCACTGCAGGCAACGCGTTAGAGGTTCAAGAATCTATCGATGTTCTTGCTGGTGGCGGTCCAGCAGATGTAGTTGAACTAACTGTGACATTGGCAAGAGAAATGTTGGAGGCCAGTGGTGCTACAGGATTGAAAGATCCTGCCGCAGCTCTGGCGGATGGTTCAGCAATGGATGTCTGGCGCGCGATGATTTCTGCACAAGGTGGAGACTTATCTGTGCCGCTGCCAGTCGCTAACGAGACTCATCAGGTTGTCGCTACTTCTTCTGGTTACTTGACCAAGCTCGATGCCCTTTCTGTTGGAATGGCTAGCTGGCGACTGGGCGCAGGTCGCGCTCGAAAAGAAGATTCAGTCCAGTTTGGTGCTGGCATTGAGTGGCATCTTGGACATGGCGACAAAGTAGAAACGGGTCAAAAGCTCTTTACTTTGCATACCGATGAACCAGCAAGATTTGAGTCCGCCTTAGAAGTCTTAACGCAAGGTTACGAAATCGGGGCTGAGTCAGAAATATCACAACGCTTGCCATTAATCATTGATCGTGTTGTTTAAAACTTGTTTGTAAAACTTTCCCAAGTATTCTGATTACATGCCTGAATTAATTAGCGAACCAACCATGATTCCAGTTCCCGGTGGAAAATCTATTGCAGAGTACATCGGACGAGTTAAGACTGGAGACAATGATGTTTCAGTTGCAGTAATGCATGCGCCAGCTGGCTGGTCTGAACCAGCACAAGCTCCAGCATTTGATGAATTCACGATTGTCATTACCGGTTCGATTGATGTTGAGCACGAAGGTGGGACTACCACGGTTGGTGCTGGTCAGGCATTGATAACACGTGCCGGCGAGAAGGTTCGATACTTAACGCAAGAAGATGCTCATTACGTGGCTATTTGTGTTCCAGCATTCTCACCAGACCTAGCAAATCGAGATGACGAAGAATGATTTCACCAGCAGTTATTAAAGCGGTTCCAAAGGTTGTTTTGCATGACCACTTAGATGGTGGCTTGCGAGTTAATACAATTCTGGAACTTGCCCAACTGCATAACTACACAGCACTGCCCTTTGACAATGAAGAGCAACTTGGCAATTGGTTTCATACTGCGGTTCAAGGCTCATTGGAAATTTACTTAGAAACTTTCGCTCACACCGTCGGTGTTATGCAAACTCCAGATGCATTGCAGCGTGTGGCAAGTGAATGTGCACAGGATCTTGCCGAAGATGGTGTGGTCTACGCGGAAATCAGATTTGCGCCAGAACTTCACACTGCAAAAGGTTTGAGCTATCGCGAAGTTATTGACAACGTGTTACTTGGTTTTGCTCAAGGTGAAGCAGCAGCAAAAGCTGCGGGCAAAACAATTCGAGTAGTAGCGCTGCTAACTGCGATGCGCATGGCTGATGTGTCGCTTGAAATTGCAAAGCTTGTCGTTGAATATCGCGATCGTGGTGTTGTTGGTTTTGACATTGCTGGCAAAGAAGCAGGCTACCCTCCGACTGAACACATTGAGGCATTCCAGTACTTACAACGCAATAATGCTCACTTCACAATTCATGCTGGCGAAGCATTTGGTCTGAAGAGTATTTGGGAAGCAATTCAATTTTGTGGTACCGAACGTCTTGGTCATGGGGTTCGAATTATTGATGACATCACTGTCAATAACGATGGCACTGTTACTCTTGGTGACTTAGCTGCTTACGTTCGGGATCGCCGAATTCCATTAGAACTTTGCCCTAAGTCAAATGTCGATACTGGCGCAGCCGCAAGTATTGCTGAGCACCCAATTGGACTACTCCGCAAACTAAATTTCCGAGTTACTTTGAATACCGATAACCGATTAATGTCTGACACTTCAATGTCTGCTGAAATGACATCCCTTGTTGAAGCCTTTGACTATTCGTTGCGGGATCTTGAATGGCTGACAGTCAACGGTATGAAGAGTTCGTTCTTGCCGTTTGACCAACGTTTGGACATTATCAACCACATCATCAAGCCTGGCTACGCCAGACTTCGTGAACAGGTTGGCTCTTAGTAACTTCCGGTTGCAGCAACACCATCAAGAATTGCGCGGGAACTAGAAAGTCCTAGACGAGTCGCTCCGGCATTAATGAGTTCAGTTGCGAATTCAATGTCGCGGATTCCACCGGATGCCTTAACGCCTAGTCGGCCACCAACAGTTTCATGCATGATCTTGATCGCGCGCGCATCTGCGCCACCGGCTGGATGAAAACCAGTAGCTGTCTTAACGAAATCGGCTCCCGCACTTTCACAGCGCTGACAAGCCTTAGCAATCTGCTCATCCGTAAGTGCTGCAGTTTCCAAAATAACTTTCAGCAATGCACCAGTTGTAGCTTTGCGGACGGCTGAAACTTCAGCTTCTAGATAGTCCCAATCCCCCATAATTGCTCTGCCAACATCAATCACCATGTCGACTTCATGGGCGCCCTGCACAACTGAAAGCTTGGCCTCGGCAGCTTTGATCTCAGGCTCGTGCTTGCCACTAGGGAAACCACAAACTGTGGCAACCTTCACGCCGTTAGAGACGTTGGCTGCAGCTAGAGATACAAAGGACGGTGAAACACAAACTGAAAACGTGCCTAGTTCAGCAGCTTCTGCACACAGTGCTATGACATCTGAGTTTGTAGCTTCTGGCTTTAACAAGGTGTGATCGATCATCTGGGCTAATTGAATACGATCCATCAGCTGTCTCCACCTAGTAGCGGCCTGGCATCTGCTGCCAAACTCTTCAATTCATTATCGGCGGTTTGCTGGGCAATTGCTAAATTATCGCCACCAACAACGACTTCTAAATAGCACTTAATCTTTGGCTCAGTTCCACTTGGGCGCACAATCACACGAGCCTTTTGAATCTGATCGATACCGGCTAAATAAATAATCACTGCATCAGTCTTTGGCAAGTCCCCTAAACCGATTGCTAAATCATCGATGCTGCAAACCTGCAGGCCACCCATTTCAGTTGGTGGCAAGTTTCGAATTCCAGCCATAACTAATCCCACTTGCTCGCTGCTCGTTACTCGAACCGACACTTGATCAGTTACATGCAAGCCATATGCCAAAGCTAACTCAGTTAACACTTGCCAAATTGTTTTGCCTTGACTCTTTAAGTGAGCGAGCATTTCCATAAAGATCGCAGCCGCAGAGATCCCATCCTTATCATTTACATTTTTTGGATCAACGCAATACCCAAGTGCCTCTTCATAACCAAACGTTAAGTCGTGAACTCTCGACACCCATTTGAAGCCTGTCAAAGTAGTTTCATAATGAAGTCCGGCAGAGTCGGCTATTGATTCCAACATCATTGACGAAACGATTGAACTTGCGAACGTGCCAGATGGTCTTTGGCCAGTTAAGTTTGCGCGTTCAATCATCCACCAGCCAAGCAGGCTTCCAATTTGATCACCACGCAGCGCGATCCAATCACCAGCTGAATTTGGTGCAGCAGCGGCAAATCGATCTGCATCTGGATCATTTGCTAACAGCACATCTACTGAGTGCTTTTTTGCAAGTTCAATTGCAATGTCTAGCGCGCCCTCTTCTTCAGGATTCGGAAATGCCACTGTTGGAAATGCTGGATCTGGATCGCGTTGTTCCAGAGCTGCAATTGGCTCACTAAACCCTGCTGCTGCAAAGACCGATTGCAAAGTCTTCCAACCAACTCCATGCAAAGCTGTGTAAACGGAAGTTATGGCTTTACGTTGAGCTTCTGTTGTTGGTCCGGATGCAATGAGTTGCGCGGTTATTGATGTGTAGGTGTTTACAACTTCGTCATTGACATTTTTTCCAGCATCACCTTGAGATATCTCTCTGACGTCTATCACGGTCTTGATTAACTTCGAAATCTGCTCATCAACTGGTGAAACAATTTGGCGGCCGTCACCTAAATAAACTTTGTATCCGTTATCTTGTGGTGGGTTGTGACTTGCTGTCACCATTACACCAGCACAGGCATCTAGATGACGGATTGCAAAAGCTAAAGCCGGAGTTGGTACTACGTGCGAGAAAACAACTGGTTCAAGGCCAGCACCTGACATAACCATTGCGGTGTCATTGGCAAAAACGTCACTGTTATATCGCGCATCAAAGCCAATGACGACTTTCTTGCCAACAAAACCTTGTTGCAAAAGATACTGAGCTAAGCCTGAAGCGGCTTGTAAAACTGTTACGCGATTCATCCGATTCGGACCCGCACCCAATGCGCCACGTAAACCAGCAGTGCCAAATTCAAGTGAGGCAACAAAAGCATCTTGTAATTCAATAAGAGCGGTCTGATCATTCTGAGACACGCTCAATAGATCTGTGAGTTGCGTTTTAGTCACGGGATCTGGATCTTGTTCGATCCAATATTGGACGCGGGCAACTAACTTGCTGTCAATACTCACTGCTCTAGCGTAAAGGCTCAAAACAACTGGTTAGACTTAAGTATGCAGAGGCCAATCACAGCAAGCATTGTGGTAGAAACCGCACCTCTAGTTCTTGATATTGGGTTAGTGCTGCTAATTGCTGCCACACTTGGATATCTTGCGCGAAGAGTTGGCTTACCTGCCATTGTGGGCTATCTCGCTGCAGGACTAGCAGTTTCACAATTCACTCCCGGCTATACCGCAGGATCTGAGCAGCTTTCATTGCTTGCCGACATCGGCGTTGTGCTCTTGCTCTTTGAAGTAGGCATCGAAATCAATCTGCCTAAACTTAGTCGCAGGCAAAAGGCATTGCTCTGGGGATCGCCACTTCAAATTGGAATTGGCATGCTCATTGGCACGCCAGTTTTTTTGTACCTAGGACTTTCTACGTTGGGGGCTTTGTTATTGGCCCTAAGTGTTGCGATGTCTTCCAGTGTGGTCATCGTAAACATAACCCGAAGCCGTGGTCGCACCACAGATAAGGCTACTGAAGAAGCCTTGCTTGCTTGGAGTGTGCTTCAAGACATTGTTGGTGTCGCAGTGGCGTCATTCATCTTGGTGCTCTACGGAAACGATCAACGATCTTTGACACAAGCTGTTGGCGGATTAATTGGATTCGGCATCACAGCTTATGTTTCAGCTCGCTTGCTCCCAAGCTTGTTGCGAAGAGTCCGCACAGCGCCTGACCTATTCCTGATTTATTCAGTTGCGATTGGATTGGTACTTGCTGCCGTTGGTTCAATTGTCTTTGGTATTCCAATGGCGTTGGCTGCGTTCGTTGCTGGACTAGCAATTCGTACCGGTGAGGATACGGATGAAGTTCGTCGGGTTCTCTTACCATTTAGAGACTTATTTGCAGTTCTATTCTTTGTTTTGATTGGAAGTTTGATTCAACCATCACTAATCAGTACAGCGTTGCCTTTTGCATTGTTACTTGTTGGCTTGATGCTTTTGATAAAAACTTTACCAACTTATTTAATTGTAAAATTCACTGACATTAGATCAAGACCAAAGCAACATGCAGTTGGACTCAGCCAATTAGGCGAATTTTCTTTCGTGCTCGGAAGTGCAGCCCTTACGGCTGGGGCGATTAGTGACGATCAATTCTCAGGCGTACTAATTGCAGTTGTGATTTCCATCGTCGCATCAAGTGTGATTGTCCGTTATGTGGGAACAAAAGAAACGACTACTTCGGAAGTAAATTAATCACGTCATCTCGAATATCTTCTGGCGCTGTGCTTGGCGCATATCGCTTAATGGATTCCCCATCTGGTGAGATCAAAAATTTTGTAAAATTCCATTTCACTGAGCCCCCAAGCAAACCCTTTGAACGGCTTTTTAGGAATTGGAATACTGGATGTGCATCTTTGCCATTTACGTTCACCTTTTGCGAGATCGGGAAATCCACACCAAAGTTGACTTTGCAAAACTCTTCGATTTGCTCATCATTGCCTGGCTCTTGATGCGCAAATTGATCACACGGAAAACCTAAAACAATTAAACCCTGTGATCGAAATTCTTCATGAAGTTTTTGCAAACCTTCGTACTGCGGTGTAAAGCCACACTTACTTGCAGTATTCACTACCAAAATTGGCTTGCCCGAGTAATCAGCAAGCTCCACAGTCTCGCCACGATTGTTTACAAAAGACAAGTTATAAATATTTGATGCAGAAGTCATATATCCATGATTCCCTGCATCTGACTTAGTAGCAACTGCTAACTGAGTGTTTGTCCGAACTCTAGCTCGCATCGCAGATATGGTTAATACATGGAAACGATTGTTTTGAATATGCGCTGGGCTGGATACCTCTTATTTGCAATTGGCCTAATCAACTGGCGGTATCAAAACTCCTTTGAAAAGGGTGCGCCGCTTTGGATTTTTGGCCTGGCCCTAATTATTGGCACCTACATACCGGCCGTGAGTAAGTTCCTTTCAAGTAAATTTGGCACCCCACTGATTGCAACAATCGTTGCCCTTTTACTTGTTATGGCCTTTACGGCTTAAGGCGATAGCGCGGGATCAAATCTGATGATTGCTTGAACCATCATGTGATCAGACCCTCGATAGTTATTGTCGAAGGTGCCATCTTCATTTAGACGAAGTGCAACTTGATAGGCATCCGCAGTCAAAAATTCACCCTTATACATAACGTAGTCAATACGCACTGGGTCACTTGATGTGATTGGCTTTTTAGGCCAACCCGATCTGTTACCGCCAGTGTAGGAAGTTGTATAGGCATCCTCAAAAAATTTAAATTCATTCAATGGAGCATTAAATGAATCTTGCCAACCTGCTTCAGCTAGTTCGAAGAGCATGCCTTTAGGTTCACGATTCAGATATGAGTTAAAGTCACCCATTAAAACCATGGGAACTGCTTTTAGGCCACGTTCGTTATTTAGGTCATCAGCCCACTTTGTAATTTCGCGTCCAACAATCTCACGCTCTTTTTTTCCTTGAGAATTTTTCTCATTGTTTAAGTGCACACTAATTGCAAGAAAAGTTCCAGTTCCATTTAATCCCTCTAGGTAGGCCCAGCTAAATTCTCTGTATTTCGCATATCGCAACCCATTTGCTATGTCTGACAATCTTCCTTGCCCGGCTGATGGTAATCCCTCTGGGAAGTCGACTTCCCTTACTTTGTCCGCTTTATAGAGAATTCGAGTTGAGTTTATGCAGCGTGATGAACTACAAGTATTCTCGTCTGGGTTCGTTAGTGCGTAGCCACCATTTGCAGACATAGCTTGGACATCTTGCCAATGTCTCATTCGAGTACCACCTTCACCAATTACTCGAATTGAAGTTGCTTCTTGGATTCCAATTACATCTGAATTTGATTCGTTAATGGTGCGTGCAATTGCATCGCGGCGATTTTTCCAAGATGGCACATTCGAATTGTTTGGCTTGGCGATGTTGAAAGTTGCAAACGTTAAAGTTGGCACTGGCAGGATCGTTGGAGCAATCGATGGTTCGGTTACGAGCAAGGTTGGTGCTGGACTAATTGTTGGTACCGCGCTACTAGTGCTTTGCGGAGTCCAGTTTGAAGCAGCCGGAACCACAATCAATGACACGATCACAATAAAGATTGGGATCGTCATCCACTTGCTCTTTTGAAGTTGCCTAAAAAATGAATGTTCGGGGGATTTATTGGCTCTTCGCTTTCCGCGATTGCTTGGTGTTTTCCCCATGCACTCCAGCCTAAGCCAGTAAGCAGATTCCAGATATATACTAAGAAATCATTAAATTCCTTGAATGGCAGTGAATTTCCTCTGCCAAGTAGAATTGGAGCCTAAGAGTAATTGTGATTTTTCGCAATTTGCGCCTAACCAAGGAGTCCAAATGGGATTGCTAGACAACCTGGAACAGCGCCTGGACCGAATTGTCAATGGCTCTTTTTCTAAGGCTTTTAAGTCAGAAGTTCAGCCAGTTGAGCTTGGGGCGGCCCTTCAGCAAGAAATCGATAACCGAGCTAACACCATTACTGGGCAAATTGTGGTGCCGAATATCTTCATAATCGAATTGGGATCTGTTGACCACGAACGCCTTGCCCCCTACTTTGAAACCTTAAGTGGCGAACTTGGGGCACTGGCAGATGCGTATGCAAATGAGCAACGCTATACGACAGTGGATTTTTCTCACATTACGTTTGAATTAGATTTCGAGCTTGAAACGGGTGTGTTTCGGATTCGCAGCACTGCAGGAAAGCGCCCAGCGGATGCAAAACTTGCCCCTCCAATGAATCATGATGTGGCTCCACAAGTGCCACTTAGCTCGTTTACGCCAGAGGCAACTCCATACCTAACTTCAGTAACTGGTGAGGAGTTTAAGATCACGCAATCAATTACCAACATTGGACGCGGTGTCGAGGCTGACATTCAAATTGACGATACGAGTGTTAGTCGACTTCATTGTTCGATTGTTTTAGGTTCAGAAGTCCTAATTCGTGATCTTGGTTCGACTAACGGCACCGTTGTAGATGGCTTACGAGCGCTCGAATCGGTGTTACATGATGGATCAATTATAAAAATTGGAAACATTACTTTGACTTACATGAGTAAGTGAGCTGGCGATGTCTGAATTGCTGCTCAGTATTTTACGAATCGGTTTTCTGCTTGCGCTTTGGTGGTTTGTGCTGACCGTAGTTTCGGTTTTGCGCAGAGACTTGCAAGCGCCTCGCGATGCAAAGCCGCTTACTCCAGCACGTTCTTCGAAACGACCTAATCCCCGACCTACACTTAGGGCTCGAAAAACTTCGACACAAATTGTCATAGTTGAAGGTGCACTAACTGGAACTGCCGTTCCACTTGGAACCTCGCCCATCATTATTGGACGAGCACCCGATGCCACTATCGTTCTTGATGACGATTTTGTGAGTACGCACCATGCCCGACTCACTCCAAATGGAAATCATTGGATTGTAGAAGATCTTGGTTCGACCAATGGAACTTGGATTGATCGCACTCGTGTCTCAACTCCTACCGTTTTTCGTCCCGGCACTCAACTCCGAATTGGCAGGACCAGCATGGAATTGAGCTCATGACTGGACTGAGTCTTCGATTTGCAGCGCGCTCCGAAATTGGGATAGTGCGTCGCAATAACGAAGACGCGGGGTACGCTGCCACCGATTTGCTCGTTGTGGCCGATGGTATGGGTGGACATGAGGCAGGTGAACTGGCAAGCGCAGCAACGATAGCGGCTGTAGTTGCTGCCGCATCTGATTCTGTGGGTGCTGACGAGGTGCTCAATCAGCTGGCCGAAGCTGTCATCACTTCAGGGGAATATATCGCTGATGTAGTTGCTGGAAACAGGGATCTTGCTGGTATGGGAACAACAGTGACAGTGGTTGCACTTCGTGAAGATCGAATCGCTATGGCTCACGTAGGTGATTCACGTGCTTATGTTTATCGCGATTCCGAACTACAGCAGATGACTAAAGATCACACTTTCGTGCAAACTTTAGTTGATTCAGGCGAGATTACTTTAGAAGAAGCAGCGGTACATCCCAGGCGCAACCTAATGATGCGGGCCATTGATGGTATTCACGCTGTAGAGGTCGATCTATCGGTTAGAGAAACTCGTGAAGGTGATCGTTATCTACTTTGCAGCGATGGGCTTTGTGGAGTAATTGATGCTAGTCAAATTGCTGAGTGTCTATCCCATGAAGATTTGACCCAGGCAGTAACTCTTCTTATTGATGCTGCGATGTCTGCTGGTGCGCCTGACAATATTACTGTCGTAGTCGCAGATGTTGTTAATGACAACATTGAAGTGGATCCTGTACTAATTGGTTCAGCCGCTGATTCGCTTAATCAGTCCCGATTACCTGCCGTTGATTTTCCTGATGAAGGCGAAGCTTCAATTCAAGTCCAAGAATGGGATTTTCTTGAAGTAAGTAAAAGTTGGTTAGTTCCAGTGCTTTCTACCGTAGGGGTCATTGCAATAGGGATTGCAGCCACAATTTGGTGGTTGGCAAATCAGTGGTTTGTTGGTGTTTACGAAAAAGAAAACGTTGTGGCTATCTTTCAAGGCGTCCCTGCTGGTGGAATGTATCGCTTGGTAGAGGTAAGCCAAATTAATGTCGATTCGCTTCCAGAATATGAGCGAGATCAGGTATCCCAAACTTTTGAATCAGGAAGTTTTGAGGGAGCTGAGGCCGCTATTGATCGCCTCAAGATAAGTGCAGACTTATGCCTCCAATCACCTAGTTCTCCTGGGTGCCCAGGGACGACCCCGTGAGTGAAACTCTCAACCGATACCGCGTTTCAACTCGGCGTTCTGCCGAGCTAGCACTATTAGTTGGTGCTTGGCTAATAGGTGTTTTTGCTTGGATATTGGTGGATGCAGCAACTGGCGAAACTTCATTTGGTGGATGGACGTCCCTACTAAGCGCCGGTGTTCTCTTGCTGATTACTCATGGCGTGGTTCGCTGGCAGGCACCATATGCAGATCCGTTGCTATTACCAAGTGTTGCGGCACTTAACATGCTTGGTCTTGTGATGATCCATCGACTCGACATTGCTGCTGCAGAGCGTGCAGTTAGTAACGGCAGTCCTATGCCTACTCCTGACGTTTACCTTCAGTTGACTTGGATGCTTGTTGGCTTAATTGCATTCATGTTGGTTTTATCTTTTGTCGGTGATCACCGCAGGTTGCAGCGATTTACCTTCACTGCTGGGTTTGCTGGCATCGTCTTACTTTTTCTCCCTCTGCTTCCCTTTATTGGAAGCGAAGTAAATGGTGCACGACTTTGGATTAGTTTCCTCGGATTTACATTCCAGCCTGGTGAATTGTCTAAAGTAGCACTAACAATTTTCTTCGCTGGATTCTTGGTTTCGCGTAGACACTCACTTGCTCTAGTTCATAAAAAAGTCTTTGGCGTAGGAATTCCACGTGCTAAAGATGTTGGGCCGTTGCTTTTGGTTTGGTTTGCGGCTCTCTTAGTTCTTGTTTTAGAGAGAGATCTTGGTACCTCACTTCTTTTGTTTGGACTGTTTATAGTCATGCTCTACGTAGCAACCGGTCGACGCTCTTGGGTTCTGATTGGTGGCAGCTTGTTAACTATTGGCGGCGCTTTGGCATACCAGGCATTCGGTCATGTACGAGTTCGTTTTGATGTTTGGCTGGATCCATTCGTTGATCCGAATGGGAGTGGTTTTCAGATCGTCCAGTCTCTTTATGGTTTGGCCAATGGTGGGATTTTTGGAACTGGTTGGGGTCAGGGCTACCCGCAATTGGTGCCATTTGCAAAAACTGATTTCATTACGTCTGCACTCGGCGAAGAGTTGGGTTTGATGGGTTTGATTGCAATCTTGTTGTTGTTTGCAATCATTGTTGAACGTGGTGCAAGAGCTGCAGTTGCCACTCGTGACCCATTTGGAAACTTACTTGCAATAGGTCTTGCAACCGTGATTGGACTACAAACATTTATCGTCATCGGTGGCGTAACTAAACTCGTTCCACTTACTGGTTTAACAACGCCGTTTTTGTCGTATGGCGGTTCTTCATTAGTAGCGAACTACATAATTGTTGCGTTGCTAATTCGAATCTCTAATGCTGCACGTGCACCAGAACCAACTGATGCGGAACTAGTTTTACGCCAGAATGTTGCTACGAATGATTAGACAAATCAACCGGGTCACAGCGGCCATAATTGTTCTGTTGTTGACGCTAATTATTAATCTCTCTTACATTCAAGTTTTTCAGGCCAGCGATTTGCGAAGTCAAACAGGAAATCAACGAGTAACACTAACTGAATACTCACGTGAGCGAGGGCCCATACTTCTCGGTTCACAAGCCATCGCCGAATCAACTCCGACTTCCGATGCCCTGAAATATTTGCGTGAATATCCCGATGATTCTACGTATGCAGCAATAACCGGCTTTTATTCTGTCGTTTATGGTGCTACTGGTATCGAATCTGAAGCGAATGCGATCTTAGCTGGCAACGATAGTCGATTTTTTGTAGATCGACTCCAGCAACTGTTTGCTAATCGCGAGCCAAAGGGTGGTGCGATTCGACTGACGATTGACCCAGCAGCTCAAGCGGTAGCTATGAAATCCTTAAATGGAAGAATGGGTGCGGTAGTAGCCATAGATCCATCGACTGGAGCAATCCTGGCCCTAGCTAGCTCACCATCTTTTGATCCAAACTTGCTCTCTAGTCATGACGCTGGTGACATTCAAGCCAACTATGAGGAGTTGGACGCAGATTTGGAGCAACCAATGCTTAATCGCCCGCTTGCTATGACACTCCCTCCTGGTTCAACTTTCAAGTTGGTTACAGCGGCCGCGGCTTTAGAGTCTGGTCAGTACTTACCTGACTCTGAGTTGCCGGGTCCTTCAGATATCGAATTGCCAGGAACCGACGTACAACTTGGTAACTGGAATGGCGAATCCTGTGGGGCTGGTGACGTAACTACTTTGCAGGCTGCGCTAGAAATTTCATGCAATACGGCGTTTGCTTGGCTTGGAATGGAATTAGGTGCTGATGCACTTAGCGAGCAAGCCCAAAAGTTTGGATTTGAATCTGAATTTGAGGTTCCTATGACAGCGGCGATCAGCCGGTTTCCGACTGATCCAAACAAGCCACAAACTGCAATGAGTGCGATTGGTCAGTTTGATGTTCGAGCGACTGCTCTCCAGATGGCCATGGTGGCCGCAGGCATTGCTAATGATGGGGTAGTTATGAAGCCATACCTGATCAGCCAGGTTCTTGGACCAGATTTAACTGTGTTGCAAAATACCAACCCTTCTGCATTCGGTAGAGCCATGTCAATTGAGAATTCCAAGATATTACGGGACATGATGGTTGGAGTCGTGGCTAAAGGAACCGCCTCAAAAGCGAAAATTTCTGGCTTTAACGTCGGTGGTAAGACTGGAACTGCTGAAAATTCTCCTGGTGAGCCGGCACATGCATGGTTCGTAGGTTTAGCACCTAGTGAACAATCAAAGATTGCTGTGGCGGTTGTACTACAAAATGGTGGCGGTGCTACCGAGGTAAGTGGTAACGCTTTAGCCGCACCAATTGCCGCGGCCGTGATGCGGGCAGTTTTAAAGCAATAGGCAAGAATAGAAGCGTTGGCCTTCAAGCCAATTATGACTTAGGAGAAATCAAGTGAGCACCTTCACACAACTCGGTGACAGATACGACGTCGGCCAAGTAATTGGTCGCGGCGGAATGGCCGAAGTTTATGAAGGAACGGATCGCCGCTTAAATCGACGTGTTGCGATCAAAGTTCTGCGCCCTGATTTAGCTCGTGATCCCATGTTCCAGGAAAGGTTCCGACGAGAAGCGCAATCTGCAGCTGGTTTGAATCACCCAAACATTGTGGCCATCTATGACACTGGTGAGGATTTGATTGGTGATGGTGCCAACCAAGTCAACGTTCCATACATTGTCATGGAGTTCGTGGATGGCGTCACATTGCGTCACATGTTAAACAACGGGCCAAGAATCTTGCCAGAGCGTGCGCTTGAAATTATTGCAGGAGTACTTGCTGCACTCGATTATGCGCATCGGCATGGCATTGTGCATCGCGACATAAAGCCAGCGAACATAATGATCAATACGAACGGGGATGCCAAGGTCATGGACTTTGGTATCGCTCGTGCAATGAGTGATGCTGCCACGTCTGTCACTGCAACAAGTGCCGTGATGGGAACCGCGCAGTACCTTTCCCCAGAGCAAGCTCGCGGTGAGTTGGTTGACGCCCGAAGTGATATTTATTCAAGTGGGTGCGTTCTGTATGAACTTTTGACGGGAGTAACACCATTTAATGGTGACTCACCCGTCGCTATTGCATACCAACATGTAAACGAGCCACCAAAATCCCCTTCGAGTTTAGATTCTTCAATTCCAACTAGCTTAGATTCAATTACCTTGGGAGCACTCGCAAAATCTCCCTCAAACAGATACCAAACTGCAGCAGAGATGCGCAGTGATGTTGAGCGCTCAATCGCTGGCATGCCAATTATATCTCGACCGAATCCTCTTGCGGAATCAACTGTTGTAAGTGCGACAACTACTGCGATTCCAATCGTCGATGGCTTACCTGGAACCGTCACAATTGCTTCGCCAAAGAAATCAAGCAATGGCGCACGCTGGTTTTTCACTGGTTTTGCCACACTGGTCGCAGCCTCATTGATCTTTTTATTGGGTGAAAATCTCTTTAACACTGGTCCCGAGACCGTCGCAGTACCAAATGTTAAAGCGCAAACTGTCGAAGAAGCTACTTTTGCTTTGACTGAGGTTGGCCTAGTGCTGGGTACCCAAACTCCGCAAGCAGATGACAATGCGCCAAAGGGAACCATCATCGGACAAGATCCTGCTGCTGGGGAACTAATTGAATTAGGACAAGCGGTTAACCTAACTATTTCCGCAGGAAAAGAACAGACAAACGTTCCAGACCTTATTGACTTAACATCAAGCGAGGATGCCCGATTGGCTCTTGCTGAAGCTGAACTGGTTTTGGGCAAGGTAACACCAAAGGACAGTGATAAGCCAGAGGGAACGGTTATTGCCCAAGATCCTGAAGCAAACACTTCTGTAGATGTAGGAACACTGGTCAGCATAACTATTTCAAGTGGGAAAATTGCAGTTCCAAATGTTGTTGGTAAATCTCAGATAGATGCGAAAAATATTCTTTTGAATGCTGGGTTTGAGGTAGAAATTGTCACCGCAGAAGATGGAACTGTAGCTGCAGGAACTGTAACTGCGCAATCTCCGAAAGCAAAGAAGATGGCGGTAAGGGGAACCACCGTTACGTTAACCGTAGCCACTACTCCAGAGCCTATTTCTTGTCCTGATGGAACCACAGTTCCGTGGAATGAAGTATGCCCGGAACCTACTACCGAACCAACTGAGGAACCTACTGAGGAACCTAATACCGAACCAGAACCGGCCTAGGAAAAGCTTTGACTCGCATTTTGGTAATTGATAACTACGACAGTTTTGTTTTTAATATTGTTCAGTACTTGGCTCAGTTGGGAGCCAAAGTTGATGTTAAACGCAACGATGAAGTTTCCCTAGAGCAAGCACGTCAATACGATGGGATTTTGCTTTCGCCAGGTCCCGGCACACCAAGTGATGCTGGGATTTGCATAGAGATTGTCAAAGAATTGGGTGGTCAAGTTCCAATCTTTGGTGTTTGCCTTGGCCATCAAGCAATTGCCGAAGCATTTGGTGCCACCGTCTCACGAGCGCCCGAACTGCTACATGGGAAAACTTCAGAAGTGTTTCACAATAGGCAAGGTGTGCTTGCAGACTTGCCTTCACCTTTTACGGCAACGCGGTACCACTCTTTAGCAGTTGAGCGAGATACCGTGCCCTCAGACTTAGAAATTACCAGCGAGACCAACAATGGTGTGATTATGTCACTGCGCCATAGACATTTTGATATCGAAGGCGTGCAGTTTCATCCAGAATCAGTTTTGACTGAGGGTGGCCACAAAATGTTAGCTGAGTGGTTAGTGCGTTGTGGAGATTTAGATGCGCGCAACTTGGCGCAGGGATTACAACCCGTAATTCCAAAATAGCTCTCAAACAAATAGTTCATTAACTATTGTTGTTCTATTGATCCTTGCCAAGCAGGAATCGTGGTTTGATTTAATATCGAAACATCCAAGCCAAGATCTAATCGTTCAACGTACTCACGATAAAGAGATACCCCTGGTTCATCATTCAAAGCTTGTTGTAGTTCAGATGTGTTTCCAATTGCAGTAACAACAAAGGGTGGGGAGTAAACCCGCCCCTGAAGCAAAAGTGTGTTCCCGACACAGCGAATTGCTGAAGTACTAATAATGCGCTGATCCATTACCTGAACCGCTGTTGCACCACCTCGCCACATCGCGTTTACCACGGATTGAACATCTTGTTGATGAACAACTAGGTCGTCAGGAGCTACACCGATTGGAAGTGGTGTTCCCGGTTCCCGCGGCGCATCATCAAGTGCGATACGCAGAGCAGATCCACTCACTGGTGTTAAGCCCGTCGCTTGTTCTAATTGACTGATCTGAGAACTTAACGCCGGATCTACTTTGGTTATCGACAGGTCATTAACTTCAGTTGCCAAAGTATCCACTTCGGTTTGCAAAACCCCAACTTTGTTTGCTCGGTCTACAACTAAGCTGCGCAGATCTTCAAGGCCGCCAGTTCGCAAGTTAGTGCCATCAGCGGTTATTCCGCTCGCTACAAAAAGAAAGCCCGCAAGCGCAGCAGAGCCAGTTACTACGATAGTTTTTGAACGTTTTGAAAGACTTCTCATTTAGTTATCCACAGGTTTATCCACTGCTGGGGAGAATTACACGAATGTAATTCACTTCCAGCGTGTGGCAAGCGCGAAGCCAATTCCTATAAATACAAAGCCGATTAATACGTTTGTTAGATTGCCCAAATCAGACATTATGGGCACCTGGCTACCTACTAAATAGAACACCACTATCCACAGCAGTCCCAGGATAAACATAGTTACCATCGTTGGCACCAACCAAACCGGATTTCCGATTTTGAATACCTCAGGCGCTTTTGCTGGAGGTGGTGTGTAGGCGGGCTCTTTTGACTTACGAGACTTTGACTTAGGCATGATTAAACCTTACCTGTATTTTTCTTAGGCACTGGATGTTTCCAGAGCCTTGGTATCTTTCCAGCGCACGGTATTTCTTCCCAAGTCTGAGAATCCAAAAGATTAGTAAAAGTTACAGCCCAATCAAGGCAGAAACTTGGGCATTTCTTGCCAAGGTTGCCAGAACCAGAAAGGCAAATATTCCCGCCAATCCAGCTCGATGGAGTTGGTCCCGATTTAGCCGGGTGCCTTTGGTGTAGATAAAGGCAATCGCAGCGCCAGTGATTGCGCCACCAAAATGTGCTCGCCAATCTATTCCTGGTTGCAAGAATCCGATCACAACGTTTAGTCCGAGTAGTACTACAAGTTGGGATACATCAGTTCGCATTTCGCGCCCGATGACAATAGTTGCCGTGATTAAACCAAAGATTGCACCACTGGCCCCGACTGAGACCGTTCGTAAATCTGAAAACCAATACGATGCTACTGAACCACCCAGTGCAGACAATACATATAGCGCAGCAAATCGAATGTGCCCGAGTGATCTTTCAAGTTGCGGTCCTAACCAGTACAGCGCATACATGTTAAACAGCAAATGCAGAATGCTGCCGTGCAACAAAGTTGAGGTGAGTAAGCGCCACCATTCACCTTGTGCAATTGCAGCTGGAATCATTCCAAAAGCGAGGGCAAAACTTCCCAACAGCAGCGAAAGTACAAAGATACTAATGCAAGTAATCAGAATTGCTCGTGTGACTTTTGGAACGGTGTTAAACGATCCACCGAATCTAGTTTTTGGTAGCGTAACCTGAGCGCCAGCAACGCACTCTGGGCACTGAAACCCAACGGGCGCACTAATCATGCAGTCTGGACAGATTGTGCGATCACAACGACCGCACGAGACGTATGCCTCACTATCGGTGTGGCGAAAACAAGTGTTCTCCACGCTTAACCTCGAGAGACAGTAACGCTTTCAATTACTACATCATTAACTGGACGATCCATTTGCCCAGTTGGCACGTTTGCAATTGCATCTACAACATCGCGGCCCGCTTGATCTGCAACTTCACCAAAGATGGTGTGCTTGAAGTTCAGCCAAGTGGTTGGGGCGACCGTGATGAAAAACTGTGATCCGTTTGTGTTTGGTCCAGCATTTGCCATTGCAAGCAGGTAAGGACGATCAAATACTAATTCTGGATGTGGTTCATCTTCGAACTTAAAGCCTGGGCCACCGGTTCCTTGACCAAGTGGATCTCCAGCTTGAATCATGAAGCCAGGAATAATACGGTGGAAAATTGTTCCGTTATAAAGCGGGTCATTTGATTTTTGACCAGTTGCTGGATGTGTCCATTCAACTGAGCCATCAGCCAAGCCCAGAATGTTTTTTACGGTCTTTGGGGCGTGATTATCAAAAATGTTGATGTTGATGTCACCATGGTTTGTGTGAAAAGTCATTGTTGAAGTCATGTCTTGATTCTCGCACAAATTTGGGCATCCAGCGAATACAAAAGTTGCTCGACAATAAACATTCAGGACAATAAGAATGCCCACGATAAATCGTGGGCATTCTTAGTAAAGGTTTACTACTTCTTGCTGCCTCGAACATCAAGAGCAACAGTAGCCAAAACATCTGCATGTAAGCGGACTGTGATTTCATGACGACCGGTTGTTTTGATTGGTGCAGCAAGAACGATCTTGCGCTTATCAACGTCAACAACGCGAATAGAAGAAGCGATATCACCAACAGTGATGGATCCGAAGAGCCGTCCTTCGCTGCCAGCACGAGCTGAGATCACAATTGGAGCTGCTTCAAGAGCCGCCTTGATTTCTACTGCGTGATCTAAGTCGCGAACTGAGCGCTTGTTACGTGCGCGCTTGATCTGGGTGACCTGCTTTTCGCCACCACGAGTCCATGCTGTTGCAAGACCCTGTGGTACTAAAAAGTTACGACCAAATCCTGGCTTAACATCTACAACGTCTCCTGCACTACCAAGGCCAGAGACTTCTTGAGTCAAAATAAGTTTCATAAGTCATCTCTCCTTATCGTGCTGTTGATGTGTAAGGAAGTAATGCGATCTCGCGTGCGTTCTTTACTGCGTTAGCAATATCGCGCTGGTGCTGAGTGCAGTTACCTGTTACTCGACGAGCGCGAATCTTGCCGCGATCAGAA
>JBIIMD010000054.1:0-7310 GCA_044232525.1 Candidatus Nanopelagicales bacterium
GTAGGCGAATTACCGACTAACTTCGATCTCCGATAACATTGACAAGGTTCGGGGCTGTGGCGCAGCTGGTAGCGCACTTGCATGGCATGCAAGGGGTCAGGGGTTCGAATCCCCTCAGCTCCACCAAATGAATAACGACCGCCTTTATGGCGGTCTTTATTCATTTATGAGCCCGACGGATTCGGCTCATCCATAGCAACTCGGAAGCTACGCCCGAGATTGCCCCCTCAGCTCTCCACCAACAAAACAAAAGACACCTACGGGTGTCTTTTGTTTTTACTTATCATCACCAATTGCAGGCTCAGGTAACGATCCTGCGTTGTATTCCTGCAGTCGCCACTTCAAGCCTGGCAACTTTGGCATGTTTTCATCAAGTTCAGAAAGTACAGACCATTGTGCGTTAGCTAGGACACCAAGGATGGTCCACTGTTCTGGTGCTAATCCCAAAAGCCGACCAAGCGCAGATCGCAAAGCCCCACCATGTGAGGCAACTACTAAGGTCCCACCAGCAGGAACAGTAACGAGCGCATGTTCGATTGCTTCGACCACTCGCTCCGATACTTCCCAGCGCGTTTCACCACCGCCAGGTCTGATCTCTGAGTCACCACCCCAAGCTGCGTAATCTTCTGGGTACTTTGCCATGATCTCGTCACGAGTCATCCCTTGCCATTCGCCAGCAAAAGTTTCTCGCAAGCGCTCATCGACAGCCATGTCTATCCCGGCAAGCTCAGCTAGGGTTCGACCAGTTTCAAGAGCTCTCGACAAGTCGCTAGCGATCACATGAGTGGGCTTCATGGCAAGCAAAGTTTGGGCAGCGTGACGAGCTTGTTCAACACCTACGTCATTTAGCGGAATGTCGATTTGTCCTTGATGACGGTTCTCGGCATTCCAAACAGTTTGACCGTGGCGCCATAGAACTAAGCGACGTGAACTCATACCAATTCCGCAGGGATATGTGGGCAATCGCTCCACAGGCGCTCAAGGTCATACAAGCTGCGTTCTTCATCTTGCTGAACGTGTACAACGATGTCGAAGTAATCCAACAGAACCCAACGACCTTCACGATTACCTTCACGGCGGATTGGATCAACATCAATTGCATCAAGTGCCGCTTCGATTGCATCGACAATGGCACCAACCTGGCGCTCGTTATCGGCCGAGGCAATTAAGAAAATGTCGGTGATGACCAAGTGCTCACTAACATCAAGCAGAACTATGTTCTCAGCTTTCTTGTCATAAGCCGCTTGTGCCGCGATCTTGGCAATCTTTAAGGCATGTTCAGAGGCAGCCACAAACTCCACACTTTCTAATTAGGTCTCTAAGACTACTTAATTACTCTGCACGCGGGAAATTATTGGTTTCGATTCACGCTTGATACAGGCCTTGATCTGAAATGTATTGGCTTACCTTTTGTGGCACCAGGTATTGGGTATCTGCATTATTGGTAAATCTGTCGCGCAGTTCAGTTGCTGAAATACGAACTTCTGGCATTTCCACTGAGACAAAGTCAAATGGTACTGAATCATTTTGTCCGACTCGATTAACTGCAACGATTGTTACTTGGCTTACAAATGTTTCCCACTCATGCCAGCTAGGAATACCACTTAACGCATCCGAACCAACAATCCAAAAGATCTCATCGGCTGGATTTAGTTTCTTCCACTCGCGCACAGTGTCAATTGCGTAGGTTGGTCCAGTTCTGGCAATCTCAATGTCACTGACTTTAAACCGAGCATCATCCTCAGTCGCAAGCCTCACCATTTCCAGACGCTGCTGGCCGGCGCTGAGTTCACGATCTCGTTTTTGCCACGGATCTCCAGCTGGAATAAACACAACTGAATCTAGATTTAACTCTTCATAAACTGAGCTGGCAGCGATTAGATGTCCTATATGTATTGGGTCAAAAGTCCCGCCCAATATGCCAACCCTCATACCTACAAGAATACTTGCAACTAGTGTGGTGTTAAGCGCCAAACCTGAAGGGTTAATTGCCTTGGAACACATTGATCATGTTGTGATTGGTGCTGGTGCAATGGGTAGCGCAACCGCTTGGCAGCTTGCGTTACAAGGTAAAGATGTGGCACTTATTGAGCAGTTTGGGATTGCTCACGATAAAGGTAGTTCGCACGGTGGGACCCGAATCTTTCGGCTTTCATATCGCACTCCCCTTTACACAGATTTAGCGGCTCGGGCACTGCCAGATTGGCGAGAGTTAGAAGCAGATTCTGGCGAGCACTTGCTCGAACAAAATGGTCAGCTTGATCATGGCTATAAAGAGGCTATCGATGAGATTGCGACCAGCCTGGATCGACTTGGTCGAAGTTACGAGCGCATGGGTGCAACAGAAGCACATAGCCGTTGGCCAGGAATGAATTTTGAAGACCACGTACTTTATAGCCCCGATGGCGGTCGCTGTTTTGCAGACAAAACTGTAACTACTTTGATTAGGCGCACCCAAGAACTTGGTGGTGAAGTTCATTTGAACACGCCTGTGCTTTCCATACATCTCGATGGCGACTACGCGATTGTGGAAACTGAATCAAAAACTTGGCGGACTCCATCGTTAGTAGTTGCTGCGGGTGGCTGGCTTGAAAAACTGGTGGGCCATATCGTTAAGCTGCCCAATTTAATTGTTGACGCTGGACAACCCGCACACTTTCAGCCAATCTCGGGCTTAGAGTCAGAATCCTTGTGGCCAAGCTTTTTGCACCATGGTGCTAACGGTCGTGGTGGCTCTCCGCTTGAAGCCAGTGCCTATGGGCTCTATACGCCTGGTGAAGGATTCAAAGTAGGAACTTGGAGTGATCGCGAAGCCATTGATCCTGACAATCGAGATTTCGAGATAAGTCAGAAGCATCTTGATGAAATGAAAGAATACGTAGCGCACTGGTTCCCTGGTTTGGATTTGGATTCTGCAGCAGCAACTACTTGCCTGTTCACAAACACCTCTGAGGAAGATTTCATTTTGGATCGACGAGGACCTATCACCATTTGCTCACCTTGCTCAGGTCATGGATTCAAGTTTGTTCCAACTATTGGCAAGATAACTGCAGAGTTAGCTCTTGGTGGAATACAAGCAACGCCACAATGGCGGCTATCGAGTTAGTGCCTGGTTTGGCCGTCACCAACGACAACATAAGTTGAAGTGGTCAATTCTTGCAGTCCCATCGGCCCTCGGGCATGAAGCTTCTGGGTTGAAATCCCAATCTCAGCACCAAATCCAAACTCTCCACCATCCGTAAATCGGGTTGAGGCATTGACCATCACAACAGCTGAATCCAGTTCGGATGTGAATCGAGAAATTGCGACCTCGTCAGTGGCCACAATCGCTTCAGTGTGGCCGGTTGACCATTTCTGAATATGATTTAGAGCTTCGTCTAAGTCCGTTACCACTTTGGCAGCGATATCGAGTGAGTAGTACTCGTCTGACCAATCTGAATCTGTGGCCTGCTTAAATTCAGTACCAGCCTTAACAGCATATTCGGCCACTGAATCATCACCATGAATGGTGACACCTTCAGATCTGAATGCTTGCATTAACTGCGGAATGAACTCATCTGCTATTTCGCTGTGAATCAGAATGGTTTCTGCTGCATTGCAAACGCTTACCCGCTGCACCTTGGAATTAATCGCGATTGATACAGCCTTGGCAAAATCTGCTGACTTATCAATGTAAACATGGCAGTTACCAACTCCAGTTTCAATTACCGGCACTATTGATTCAGTTACCACGCGTTCAATTAAGGCACTGCCACCACGTGGAATCACAACGTCAATCAGTCCCCTAGCTTTCAATAACTCAGCAACTGATTCGTGCGATTCAGCTGAAACTATTTGAATTGCGTCCGCTGGCACCTCAGAGTTAGAAAGTGCTGCGCGCATAATCTCAACAAGTTTTGTATTTGTATTGACTGCTGATGCAGATCCCCGAAGCAATGCACAGTTTCCGCTCTTTAGCGTAAGTCCTGCGGTATCTACTGTGACATTAGGTCGTGCTTCGTAGATGACGGCAACCACTCCGAATGGGACTCGGCGCTGGGTTATGTGTAGTCCCGATGGAACATCAAATTCTCGGATAGTTTCGCCAACCGGATCAGGAAGTTTTGAAATGTCGATTAACCCATCAGCCAGCAATTTAATGCGCGCCTGATCCAAAGTCAGGCGATCAATAATCGCGGCATCGAGTTTTGCATTCGTTGCTGATTGCACATCTAACTTGTTTGCAGCAATGATGTCATTTGTGCTGTCGAGCAATGCCTGAGCCATCAAGTTAAGTGCGGAATCTTTTTGGGCGCGAGTGCAATTTGCCAAAGATCTAGCTGCTACTCGCGCTGCCTCGGCAAGCCGGGTGACTTCAGTCTTTGCGGTACTCATTACAAGACCACCATGTCATCCCTGTGAATGATTTCCCGATCAAATCCGGTGCCAAATTCTTGCAATAGATCAGCAGTGCGTTTTCCGATCATTCCTGGCAGCTCGTCTGAATCGAATGACACGATGCCCCGCGCCAGAACTTTGCCGCTCGGATCACAAACATCCACCGGATCACCTGCAGAAAACATTCCTTGAATCGACGTAACGCCTGCTGGCAACAAAGAAAGTCGTTTTTCTACAACTGCAGTAACAGCGCCAGCATCAATAACAATGGATCCTTGTGATGTTGTCGCATACGTCAGCCAAAGTAAGCGCGTTGGAATCTTAGATTCGGCAGCCGTGAATAATGTTCCGACATCAGATCCGGAAAGCACTAGCTCTGCCAAGTCTGCAGAAGTAACGATAGTCGGAATTCCTGCAGCAGTTGCTATCCGGGCAGCTTCTACTTTGGTTGTCATTCCACCAAGTCCAACACCGGCAGAGCCAGTACCACCAATCTGCACATCGGCTATGTCGTTCATTGATGAAACGTGTGAAATCAACTTGCTACCAGGTAACTCCGGAGGGCCATCGAAAAGTCCTGGAACGTCAGACAACAGAATCAGAGCATCGGCCTGCACAACTTGAGCCACCAATGCAGCTAGTCGATCATTGTCACCAAATCGAATTTCATCCGTTGCAACTGTGTCATTCTCATTAACGATTGGAAGGATCCCAAGTTCCAGTAAGCGACTTAATCCCCGCTGGGCATTTCGATAATTTGCTCTGCGCAAAACATCTGCCGCAGTTAAAAGTACTTGCCCTACAGTTATCTCAAACTTGCTGAAAGCTGCGGCGTACTGCGAAACTAAAAGTGATTGTCCAACACTGGCAGCAGCCTGCTGCGTTGCAACATCTGATGGTCGGGAGTTCAATCCCAGTGGCGCCAGTCCAGCAGCAATCGCGCCACTTGAAACCAAAACTATTTGAGTGCCAGCTAAGCGCTTTTCCGCAATTACTCTTACTAGGGCATTTACGCGATCAACATCAATGCCACCTGCTCTAGTGGTCAATGATGACGAGCCAACTTTGACGACAATGCGCCGGGCTGTCGTTATCTCAGTTCGTGTGACCGTCATCTAGGTCTCCATCAAAGTCTTCGATGATAAGTGGATCGACTGTCTCAACAACGGTTTCTTCCGGTTCCCCGGTTCCGTATTGACGAATTCTGTGGATCGCGAGGCGTTCTTCTGCACTGAGGCGACGCTTGTCATACAAGCGCTGATCAGTTCCACGAGGTCCTTGATGTAAGTCCCCTGCAGTTGGCGCCCAATCAAAAACCACAGCACTTGGGCCTTCACCAATTACGACTTCATCCCCAGCTACTGCGCCGGCCTTAGCCAATTCAAGTTCGATTCCTGCTCTTGCCAAACGATCTGCCAAGTAACCAACAGCTTCATCGTTTGCAAAGTCAGTTTGATGGATCCAGCGCTCTGGTCGTTCGCCAACAACGCGGTAACGAATAGTTTCGGCTCCCGACTTTTCGGCTGTGACCGTGAATCCAGAGTCATCCACGGATTTAGGTGTGACGATAACGCGTGGTCGATTCTCGGCGGCAAATATTGCTTCAGCGCGTGAGGCTTTAACAATGTCAGCCAGGGCGAATCCAAGTTCCCTAAGTCCTTCATGACTAACGGCTGATACTAAGAAAACTTGATAGCCACGTTCATGTAAATCAGGAAGAACAAACTCGGCTAGTTCGCGACCTTCTGGAATGTCAATTTTGTTGAGAACAACTACGCGTGGTCGATCTTCTAAGCCACCATATTGCTTAAGTTCATTTTCAATAACATCTAGATCTGTTAATGGATCGCGATTAGGTTCCAGGGTTGCGCAGTCCAGCACGTGCACAAGAGCAGCACAGCGCTCAATGTGGCGAAGGAATTCAAGTCCTAGTCCTTTTCCTTCGCTTGCACCTGGTATCAGACCTGGAACGTCTGCCATGGTGAAAATCATTTCGCCAGAACGAACTACGCCAAGATTTGGCTCCAGTGTCGTAAACGGGTAATCAGCAATCTTTGGTCGAGCTGCTGACATCGCTGCAATCAAGGATGACTTTCCAGCACTTGGATAACCAACGAGGCCAACGTCGGCGACTGTCTTTAGTTCAAGAACGACATCGCGCGTTATACCCTTTTCGCCAAGGAGTGCGAACCCTGGCGCTTTACGTTTCGTTGAGGCAAGCGCTGCGTTACCAAGACCGCCACGACCGCCCGCAGCAATTACATACCGTGTGCCAATGCCCAACATGTCCGTCAAGACTGTGCCGTCAGCAAGTGAAACTACAGTTCCTTCGGGAACTGCTAATTCAAGATGTTCGCCATATGCACCATTGCGGTGATCGCCTTGACCAGGCTTGCCATTACCCGCGCTGCGATGTGGGCTGCGATGGAAATCTAAAAGAGTTGTAACAGATGGGTCAACAACTAGGACTACGTCACCGCCATTGCCACCATTACCGCCATCAGGTCCACCTAATGGTTTGAACTTCTCGCGGTGAACCGAAGCACAACCGTGTCCGCCATTGCCGCCCTGAACATGGAGAGTCACTTGATCGATAAACGATGTCATTGAATCTCCTTTCCAAAAGAAAAGCGGGCCCGAACCGGACCCGCTTAACTATAAAATTGCGCGGAATTATTCCGACGGGACAATGTTGATAACACGACGACCGCGACGGCTACCGAACTGTACGGCGCCAGCAGCTAGTGCGAAAAGTGTGTCATCTCCACCACGGCCAACATTCTCACCTGGGTGAAAGTGTGTGCCACGCTGACGAACAATGATTTCTCCGGCGTTAACAACCTGACCACCGAAACGCTTTACACCCAAACGCTGTGCATTTGAGTCGCGACCGTTTCTGGTACTGGAGGCACCCTTTTTATGAGCCATGAGTT
>JBIIMD010000055.1:0-7164 GCA_044232525.1 Candidatus Nanopelagicales bacterium
AAGAAGTTCTATACGCCGAAATTGATTTATCTCAAGTAGCTCTGTTTAGGAATGAACATCCATTCCAAAAGGATCGCTTTATTCGTTAGTTGCGTTATCACGAATGTTTAGGGCACCAAGTTGTGCGTTGTAAGCCATAAGGTCGGCATCGCCATCACGATCAGCAGCCCGATCAATTTGCTTTGCTAGCCGACTGTCATCGCGCGACCACATCACGGCAACTATCACCAAAAGCAAGAATGTTGGCACTTCACCAAGTGCCCAAGCAATACTGCCACCTGCAGTGGTATCTGCCAGCAAATCTGTAATCCATGGTGGCTGTACCTGGATATACCAATCAACTCCGATTGGTTCACTGGACTGCATAAGCGCTATTGCGAAAAAGGCATGTAGCGAAAGTCCAACCAACACAATCATTAATCGTTGCCAGTACGGAACTTTGCGCGGACTTGGATCGGCGCCAATCACCACGTAGGAAAACAGTAAACCTGAAATCAAGAAATGCAGCTCCATAAAGATGTGCCCAGTATGACTTCCCATCAGCGTTGCAAATAACGGCGTGAAGTACATGCCATACAAGCCGAAAGTAAAGATCGCCAACACCATAAGTGGATGCGTAATCAACTTCGAATATGCGCTGTGTAATAACGCCAAAATCCATTCCCGAATACTTCTGTGGTCTGGGCTTTTTTGGGCTGGAAGCGCGCGTAGCCCAAGGGTAATTGGCGTGCTTAAGACGATAAAAATTGGAGCGATCATCGAAAGCGTCATGTGTTGAATCATGTGGTACTCAAAAGAAACTTTTGCGTACATGCTTATCCCAGCATTGGTCGTCCAAATGACTAAGCCAATCCCCATCATGAAAGAAATAGTTCGCAGTGCGCTCCACTTGATCTGGTTTTGCTTAACTCGCATGACACCGATCGAGTAGAGCGCTGCTGCTACTAGACAGACCGTCAACATAAACCATTCTGGATTCCAACCGAAGATGATCGTTGAAAGTGTTGGTGGAGGTGGATAAGCAAAGCCAAGAATTTCCTCACCTGCGGAATTCAGTGGTGCAGAAATCCGACTCATTGGAGTGGAGTGCAGTGCAACCCCAACACCAATTGCAGTAGCCATGATTGTCACTTCAGCGGATAAGAACTTCGTCAAACTGCCAGTGGTTGTAAGTCTGGCTCTGATTTGAATCGCAAGCATCATAAGTAAGGCAAAAAATATAGTTTTCAGAATCACAATTTGACCATAACGACTCAGCCAAAGATCACTAATTGAGTCAAGTCGCGCGTAGGCGGCGGCAATTCCCGAGATCGCCAGCACCGCAACGCTAGTTGCAGCCAAGGCCGAAAATCTAGCCACAACCTTTACATCTTTGGCTTTCACAAAAGCTGAGACTGCCCACAAGCAACCAACCCAAGCACTCATAGCGAGACCATGCGCAACCGATGAAGTTAGGGCAAGTGAGTGACTTCCTAACGAAGCTGCGTGACTGTTTAGAAGTGGAGCCGCTATTCCTGCGCCAGCTAGCGCCGCCAATAGCGAGATTGCGTTGAGTGAAACTAAAAACACTCCAGCAATTGAAATCGAAAGAGCAATCAGTGCTGTGATCATGTAGCTGCGAGAAGGCGGGAGATACATCAAGTAAGTAGCGATGAATCCTTGTCTAAAGATCTCTCTAAATGGCACACCCAAAACATTTGCCATTGTGGTTAGACCAGCAATGACTGCAGACAGTGACCAAAGTGCTGCAATTGTGCTGGCGTGGAGGACGGCAGAGCGACCCTCGCGCGAGATTGTCTCGTTAGAAGTGGGTGCAATAAATGCCCAAGTAACCAGTAATCCAAAAACTCGAAGCCCAAGAAGGACATGTGCAAAGATAGCAAACTGCAAAGTCCAACTCGTTGCTTGTCCAGAATCAGGAATTCCTTCGGGGAGTGGAGCCCAAGCGCCGCCGCCATATATAAGAACGGCTGAAAATGAAATTATTGCAAGCAGGAAAATTCCTAGCCTTGCAATAAATCCACTCATTAAGTCTTACTTACTACGTCGCAGGTATAACCCAGCAGCAACTAGACCAGCCAAAGACACGATGGCGATAACTAAAACCAGGTTGTTGCTACCCGCTCCCGTTGGAGCATCATCAATTGCAAGGGGCATCGCAATAGCTTCTGGAGTTGCCATGGCAGTCATCATTGGTTCTGCTGACTCAGTTGGTGATGCACTTGCTGCAGGGCTTGCAACCAGGCCTCCTTCAGCGGCGGCGGTGTAGTTAAACACGAATTCGCCACTTTCAACATGGCCATCTTGTGCAGTTGCCCGCCATTGAACTGTGACTTTTCCGGTTGCTAGCTCGGCCGGCCAAGGAATGGAAAGACTGGCACCTTCAAGGGTTGGGGCAGGAGACTCTAAAGTTGCACCACTTGAGTCGACAACAACAATTGCTGCACCATCTACTAATGGTGGTTCGCTAAATGTTAGTGAGATGGTTTCTTGGGCAGCCAATAAGTCTGAGTCTGCAGTTGGTGAAGTACTTACTAAATCTGTGTGGGCATTCGCAGCACTAATTGGGGCAAAGATTCCAAGTGCCGCTAATACGATTGAGCCGATAATTCGTTGAGGTTTTAAAAACGTATCCATAGTCTTAGATTACGCGAGCGATCATCTTGAATCGAACTCGCGGTTATGGACCTAATGGATTTAACACAGGTCATTCACCCTGTGAATATTGGGTTTTTCAGATATTTAGACCTGTTAGCACCGCGTAGCCAAGCGTTGAGTAATCTTGATCACGTGTTGTTATCTGACAAAGACATAAAAGCCGAAATCGAGTCGGGTCGGGTTGGAATTGACCCATATGAACCAGGTATGGTTCAGCCTTCCAGCATTGATGTTCGTTTGGATAAATTCTTTCGTGTATTTGAAAACCATCGTTACCCGCACATCGATCCGTCTACTGAGCAAACAGATTTAACGCGTGAGGTGGAAGCAAATGGTGATGAGCCATTCGTGTTGCATCCAGGAGAGTTCGTTCTTGGTAGTACTTACGAAGTAGTAACCCTGCCGAACAACATCGCAGCCCGCCTCGAAGGTAAATCAAGCTTGGGACGTCTTGGACTTTTAACTCACTCAACAGCAGGATTTATTGATCCAGGGTTTTCTGGTCACGTGACTCTTGAACTAGCCAACGTTGCTACCTTGCCAATTTTGCTTTATCCCGGAATGAAAATCGGACAGGTTTGCTTCTTCCAAATGACTTCAGATGCTGAGCATCCGTATGGTTCGAGTGTTTATGGTTCAAGATACCAAGGTCAGCGTGGACCAACACCAAGCCGATCCCATGCAAACTTTCATAGGACGAAAATTTCCTAGCGCTTCACTCGATCCAAAAGCAAAGTAGCAACATCGACAACTTCTGCTGCTGGATCTCCGCCGGCTTCCTGACCACGAACAGTTACTGCATCGTTAAGCATTACAGAACAGAACGGACAAGCAACCGCAATCTTCGTTGCACCAGTCGATAGCGCCTCGTCACCGCGATTCATGTTTACACGAGTGCCGATGGTTTCTTCCATCCACATTCGGCCTCCACCAGCACCACAACAGAATGACTTCTCCTTGTTGCGATCCATTTCAACTAAGTTGATGCCAGGCATGTTGGTAATCAATTCACGTGGTGGCATGTAGATCTTGTTGTGACGACCTAAGTAGCACGGATCGTGATAGGTAACGGTCTCATCTTCTGGAGTCAACATAGTTAGTCGATTCTCGCTGACTAATTGATTCAACAAAACGGTGTGATGCACGACTTCATAGTCTCCACCAAGTTGTGGATATTCGCGCCCTATTGTGTTTAAGCAATGTGGGCAAGTCACAACAATTCTCCTGGCACCAACTTCATTTAGCACTTCAATGTTTTGCGCAGCCTGCATCTGGTACAAGAATTCGTTACCTGCTCGACGAGCCGGATCACCAGTACAGGTCTCTCCTTCACCAAGAACCATGAATTCAATGCCTGCGGTGTGCAGCAATTCGGCAACCGCTTTAGTGGTGCGCTTTGCGCGATCGTCGTATGCACCAGCACAGCCAACCCAGAATAGGTATTCAACATCAGCTGGAATCTTGTCTTCACCATTCATGCCAAAGACTCGAACTGGGAATTCAACTTCTTCGATCCAAGTCATTCGGCCACTGGTGTTCATACCCCATGGATTTCCCTTAGTTTCTAGGTTCTTAAATAGACCGTTTAGTTCAGCTGGGAATTCAGATTCGACTAGAACCTGGTGGCGCCGAAGATCCATGAAGTGATCTACATGTTCGATATCGACTGGACATTGTTGAACGCATGCGCCACAAGATGTGCAAGACCAAAGCGCGTCATAATCAATTACGGCGCCTTCGCTCGAGCGATGGCCCTTGGCGTCATAGCCATCAGTTAGTGCGTTTGGATCGTCAGAGCGCGAGCCAACCATAGGTCGGGCAACTTCAGCCTGGACCGCGGAACTCATGCCTTCAAGTTTTGTGTCATCGCTACCAGCAAGAATGTAGGGAGCCTTGGCAAACAAGTGATCACGAAGATCCATGATCATAAGTTTTGGACTCAGTGGCTTACCGGTGTTCCAAGCCGGACATTGATCCTGGCAACGACCACACTCGGTACAACTCAATAGATCTAAGTTGCCCTTCCAAGTAAAGTCCTCAATCTTGCCGCGACCAAAGATTGCATCGTCAGCTGGATCTTCAAAATTCAATACTTCTTTACCTGCGTAGATTGGAAGTAGTTGACCAAGTGCGTTTGGGCGACGGCTAAACAAAACGTTAAGTGGAGCAGCCCCGATGTGTAAGTGCTTGCTGTGCAGTGCCAATACAAGGAAGCCAAGAATGACCCCGATGTTTAGCCAGAGACCAATCATCTCGATCCACTCATTGGCATGTAGTCCAAGCGGCGCTAGCCAACTTGCAACAGCTTCGGATGCAAATGCACCACCAGCCATGAATGGGAAATTATCTGTTCCAAGCTCCGCACTTACGTTGTATTGCGCACCGCGATACAGGAGTAAAGTCCAAACCACATTGAAGATCATGAAAAGTACAAACCAAGCCGCACCGGTATGCGAACCATAGAAGCGCGATTCACGACCCATCTTCACTGGGTTTCTAACAAGTCGAATTGCCGCAAACATTGCGATACCAACAAGTACAAAAATCGTAAACAGATCTTCAGCAAAACCTAATACTGGTGAGCGTCCAATAATTGGTATTGCAAATTCAGAATCGAATAGCGCCCCAAACGCTTCCACAATTGTGAACGCCAGGACTATGAAACCCCAAAATGCAAGAACGTGAGCAATTCCAGGGATAGTCCAGGCAAGAAGTTTCTTTTGACCAAAAACTTCGGTGACTTCTGCCTTGGCACGAACCCGTTTTTGTGCCGTGCGATCCACAGCAGGCTCACCACTGCGAACCAACTGATACAAGAACCAGACTCGCTTTAGAGCTAAAGCTGAGAGTACAACCGTTATGGCCAGCCCTACTATTAGTCGCAGAGTCATCGAATCGCTCATGTTTGATCGCCTTCGTAAACGTCCCTATTCTGGGCCCCATTTATTGGTAATTGCAGACTATCGCACCTGAGAATCTTGGGCGGTCTGTGGATTTAGGCGAGTCAATAATTTTGAGACCTCTAACGTAGATTAGATAAGTGAGCATCTTCCCTGGGACGAAAAAATCCGGATTTGTTTTGATGAGCTTTGCACTATTTGCGGGGCTTATCGGGTCAACGCCCGCCTCAGCTATTTCTGGGCCAAACAAGAATCCCGGGGTTAACTCGGAGTTGGCAGTTGCTGCAGAGACACCTGATCGCCTTGAACAAGAGGTGATTCAGGTAGCTCAAAGGCATCTAGATCTAAAGGCAGATGTATGGGGAATAGAGGCATCACAATTTAAACCAAGTTCAGTAATAGACGGACTTGATGACATGTCAGTTGTCAGATTTTCACAGTCAGTAAATGACATTGAAGTAGCAAACTCACTTTTGGCTCTGACAGTGAACCAAGAAGGAGAATTGCTCTCTTACACAAAAACAATTTCAGATTACTCCGGTGGCGAGCAAAGAACTATCAGCAAAGTTGACGCAACTGAATATTTGAAAACACTACTCGCCAAGAAACATAGAGTTTTGCGTGATCAGATAGATGTGCCTGAGATGGATTTGGTAGTTGTTGATAGTGCATTGGTTAGTGATGTTCCAACTGGACAATATTTGGCATGGCGCGCAATTACCTCAATCAAGAATGAAGCCTCTACTGTTTCGATGACCTACTTGAACGAAGACGGAACGAAGGTTATTTCTTCACTTCCTTACATACGTGGAATCACAACAGATCCGTTTGTGTGTGACTTACAGGCAGATTCTCTCGATTCAGATTTTGAGATGCCTCTAGGCGTGGTTACCGATGCGGACGATAATCGATACATCGATGTTTCTGGCCAAACTCGTGAGTTTCCACTTTGTGGAGTTAACACTTTGGGCAGATCAACTAGGAGTACGGCGACTGCAATAAAAAATATTGAGCGCACATGGAAATACTTTGAATCAGTTTTAGGTCAAGACATTACAAAGGAAAAATACCTTGGCAACATTGCCCCCAACATAAACGGTGATCGTCTGCCACGTATAAGTGCTTTCACAAACGTATGTGCCGTCGATGGGGATAGGTCAGAATGCCCTTATGTAAACGCCTTTTGGGTTCCATGGTTTTCCGATGAGTGCAAATCAGGTGCATGTAGTGGAATTTATCTCGGTAAAGGATTTGATAAGGCAGATGATGTTGTGGCACATGAGCTGGCGCATGGCGTTACATTCTCACTCGCATTCAGTTCCGCATTGGTCGATAAATCCGAAACTGCTGCTTTGAGTGAAGCGATATCTGACATTTTCGGTGAGGCAACCGATCAGCTTTATCGAGCCTCAGGTGAGCGTCCTGATCGTAATTGGTCAATAGGGGAGGACGTTCAGAGTGGAGGATATCGCAATATGCGCAAGCCAAAGGTTACAAAGATTGATAAAAACTGGATACCTCGTGGAAGTCATGACAACAGCGGTCCCGTCAATAGATTGGCGTACCTACTTGCTAATGGAGGAGAAGTCGGAGATGTAGAGATCAA
>JBIIMD010000056.1:0-7085 GCA_044232525.1 Candidatus Nanopelagicales bacterium
ATCTTGACTTTGTCACGCCGTGTTCTTTAAGAAAAATTTTCGGGATCGAGTTTTTAACTCTGGACGTTCCTAATAATTTAGTGGGCTCTCCAATTTTGTTTGATGAACTCAAAGATGAATCCGAACTTCTAAATAAATTGATTGAAACTTCCAGAGCAGCAGGACATTAAGTTATCAAGCCCGTAGCGCTGTGTGGATCGTCGTCAAAAGTAGCCTCTTTACCGATTAGCAACGCTGTGACTCAAAGTTACCTGAGCAGACTCAACTTTGTTTACATTATTGGCAAATTTCCCGAAGACCTGTGTGGTTACCTAAGAGCATCTTGATTTGGATGCCTTGTCTTACCTGGCAAATTGATTGAGAGATCTATGAAACTCGGTGGGTCTATTTGGGAGTTAGTTGGGAGTTAAGAGCAAAATCCTTCCCCATTTTTAAAAATCAATGCTGACAAGATAAATCGCCATAGTTACTAACCAAATAGTTACTTAATGCGTAACTAAACAGGTATTGTCTGGAACTTCAATATTGGTAGGATATTTATAGAGACCTATCCTCTGACTACGGATCAAAAGGTTAGGGGTTCGAATCCCTTCGAGCGCGCCAGAGAATTACCTCTAGATTCACATAAATCCAGTAAGTTCGAGACATGGAGTATGCAAAGCTTTTTAAGCATTTCGTTGAGAGCCAATGAGAAAACTTGTTATTGCTTTACTAGTCATAATCTCTATAGTCATTCCTCAACTTGCATCACCTGCATCTGCTCACACACCAGTGATTTTGCTTGAAAGTGATACAACTCCAGGTTCTGGACCCTTGCTGGTCGATGGCACAATCTCATTTGCTGTCCGAGCTTCATTTACAGAGTCAGGTCAGAATAAAGCATTTCGCACAGTACTTAAAGAAGGCCAAGAGTTAGTCGTTGAGTATTTGATTGTTGATAAGAAACCAGAGAACACTTTTCCAAATACAAAATTGCCTCTCTTAGTGATCACATCGCCCTCTGGTCAGGTGCAAACAGTTGAATTAAATGAACGCACAGATTTCTATTACCCAGGCCTTAAAACTAATTTCATTTATCTTGCCCGATACAAGACAACTGCAGAGGCGGGAACTTACCAATTCGTAGTGACATCACGTGAACGATCTTCAATCGTGCTTGGGGTAGGAAAGAAAGAGATTCCAGGTGAAGTCCGGCGTGATCGAGCAATACCTTGCTATCGCATAAACCCAGTGAGTTGCTAACTGACGTATTTAATAAAGAGAATGTTCGAAACAACATGGAAAAGGAAGCAGCTCTTGCCACGGAGTTCCGAGTGAGCATTTGATTTTTCCGATGTAGAAGGAGATGTGAAGTATGCGCGCAATTGTTCAAGATAGATATGGAACTAGTGAAACCCTTCGCTTGACTGACATCTCCGAACCGAGCTTTGCTTCAAAAGAAGTTCTAGTTCAAGTAGAGGCTGCCAGCGTTGACGCAGGAGTCATCCATCTAATGACCGCGGAAATTCCAATGGTAAGACTGGCATTTGGATTAAGAAAACCTCGTAATCGACCAGGCATGACCTTTTCAGGAAGAGTCAAAGCTGTTGGTGTAGATGTAGATCACCTTGCAGTAGGTGACCGGGTAATTGGAACTGCATCGGGAACATTCGCCGAAGCAGTAGTGGCAAAAGTAGATCGCGTGTCACTTCTGCCGAATCAATTCGGATTTCTGGTTGGGGCTACTTTGCCAATATCAGGCAGTACCGCATTTCAAGCAGTATTTGATCATGCCAAAGTTGAAGTTAATGAAAAAGTCCTTGTCACAGGCGCCTCGGGAGGCGTCGGCGGTTTCGCCACCATGATTGCGTCCGCTCTAGGTGCTGACGTAACTGGCGTATGTCGAGGTGAAAAGTCAGACTACGTTGAGAGTCTTGGGGCAGATCGAACCATTGATTATCAGAGTGAAGAGATTTCTGGTTCATACGATTGCATTATTGACATAGCTAGTCCACTAACTCTTTCCCAGACCGTAAAACTAATTCGACCCAGCGGGACTCTCGTTATTGTTGGAGTCGCATCTCAAAAGGGTTCAAGTGGCATGGCCCGTAATTTTGGCACCAATGTTCGATCACTATTTAGCAGGAAGTCGTTTTCATGGTTCGTACAGTCTGAAAAGAGTTCCAACCTTGACTCAGCTGTTGATTTCTTTGCAAAAGAAGGAATTGAACCAAGAATCGGGAAAACATTTTTATTGGAAGAGACGAGTGACGCAATTCAGCACTTTATTTCAGGCAAAGCCAAAGGGATGACCATTATTGCCGTAGGTGATGCGGCTATAACTGAGCACAAAACAATGCAGTAGAAACTTGCTTTTGAAAGTTCCTAATCTAAGTCAGAGCAACTCTCGGCGTACCAACGGCGATCTGTCTGACTAGCCAAGGTATTCGTGTCTGTCGCTTCGCAAACAGCTCTTACCTGCTCATCAGTAACACCGGATGAACCACTACTTGAAAAAAACGAAGAACAAGCAGTTAATGTCAGGGTTGCAACTAAGAGTGCAGTCAGAGTACTTTGTGGTCTCATGACACGAGATTAGAAGTGTTTCTCTAGCTAAGTGTCGAAACTTCTGGAATTACCAAAAGATTTAATGAAAATTTAAATAATCACTGCAATCAAAATATCAATTTGAACTCAGATCCAGTTATTTTCCTAATTGCTGCAATGAGCGAAGCATGGCTGGCTTCGGGAAGGGTCTTCTTTAGATCATGACCATCTTGGAATTTTGTAGCATCTGAGAAATCAAGTGTTAGGACACCGTCAGTTAGGTCAGCAAGTCTGGCATCAAAGAATGCTAGCCATGCGATGCGATCAGTTGATTCAAGTTCATCAAGAACTTCATTCCAGCGACCTTTGAGTTCAGTTAATTCCATCACTCGTCGAGCCTAATTACTCAACAGGTGCGTGTTCGCCGGCATCTTCAAAGCCAGCTTCACGGTGAGCACCATCGCAAAACGGCTTATCTTTTGAATGCCCACAACGGCATAGCGAGAAAGTCTCTTTGTCGCTGATTACATTTCCATCAGCACCGATCAAAGTTGCACCTTTAACACGCAAAGATCCGTTAGCTCGAACGGTAATTGTTGGTTGCTCTTCAGACATGTTGTCTCACTTTCCTAAGTTTCGACTTTAAAGCCATAGTGGTGGTTTGCCAAGTGGCGAACCATCGGATGTTACAAGTTTGTCATCTGGCTCCCGGCCCATCAACCAGGCAGCAAGACTTTGTGGAGTTCCAAAAATATCTGTCATGCCATTTTGATCCATGGTCCAAGTGTGATCACCTGCGATTAAGAGTCGAAATTTGACTGCCTCTTTACGTTTTCCTGCACTAACACTCTTAAGAGTCTTGATTGACCAGTCAAGCGTCCAGTCGTTGGCTTTATAACCAAGACCCATGTCAACTAGATGCACCAAAAGCTCACGCTCACGCAAAGTTGTCATATCATGCGGATGGACATGCATTCCATTTCCCAAAACTACTTCGTCACTTAGTAGAGGCCCGGCCATTAGTCGATCAAGGTTGGCTGCGAAGATTTTGGACTGCTCGAGAAAGTCAGCCACGATCTCTTTACCTGGACGCTTAGCACCTTCTTCTATGTCGAGTCCACGTTGATCAACTGAGGCATACATATCTTTTTGTACGCCAGTTAAGGCCCACTCAATTAAATTAGAAAGTCCACGGGCGTTATTTGCCAAATGCGAAATCACATGTCCACGAGACCAGTTCGGCAAAAGCGAATCGGCCGCAATCTCTTCATTGCTCAGTCCGCTGACATATTTCGCAACTAAGGCTTCCGCGCTGGCTACTTCAATAACAGATGTGATCATGTTGTTACCGTACGGCAAACTCTTGCTAGTTATCGGAAGCTGGCTCTTTGCTATCCGTTTCGGAGGCCGACTCCTTATTGTCAGGCTCCTTCTTAGCCGATTCCTTACTGGCAGTCTCCTTGTCGGCTGACTCCGTAGCCTTGGCCTGCTTATGTGCCGCGGCTGCTTTGCGAGCAGTACCAACTGAGTTGAGATTTCGGCTACCTATGTACCAAAAACCAACTGCGACAATAGTTACAACAGCAATCACCGCTAGCTGGGTCAAGTAGTAAGGACGACCCTGATCTGCAATCCAGCCCGCTGGACGATAAGCATCGCCAAACCATGCGTCACCAAATCCTGGAGCAAGCAATTGGATGATTCCGAAAGTGACCACTGCGGTTAGCCAGATTGATATGGTGCGATGCGCCGGCACGCGATAGGGGCGATTTGCATCCGGGTACTTGTTACGAAGCACCCAGAATGCAGGGAAAATCGCAAGGTAATTGACCAAGGACATCGCAATTGCAAAACCAACCGCGACACCAAAGTACTTTGCAACATCACCATCATTAAGGCGATAGCCAAGAATCAAAATTGCGCTGGCGATAATTCCAGTGATGTTGTTTAAGCGAACTGGTGTTCCGTAGCGAGGATTAGTAAATGCCATCCATCGAGGCCCAGCGCCATCAAAGCAAGCCATTGCAAGATTGCGGTTTGTAGACATCAACCAAGTCACGCCAGATGCAAAAACTGCAACGATGATTAAGGCACCAGCAAAAGCTCCAAGATAACTACCTGCACCAGTTAAGGCAACTGTTCCATCCTCGGCAATACTTCCGCCATAAACCGTGAAAGCGGATTTCAAAGCATCGACGAATCCAGTAAGGCCATTAACTTGGCCAATAGGTAACACTAAAAGCACTGTCAAGATTGGAATTCCATAAAGCACCATTGCCAATGCAGATGTTCTAAACGCGGCGTATGGCAAGTCGCGCTTGGCATGAGTCATTTCATCACTGGCAGAGCTGATATTTTCTAAACCAAGGAACGCAAACAGAATTATTCCAATGGTCGCAAGAAGACCATCAAAGCTCAATCCAAAATCAGAGAAGGCAACACCACGTAGTCCATTTGCGATGCCGAAGATAATGACGGTGATTGTGAAGAACGGAATCAAAATTAGACGTGAGAGGCCACCTAAAATTGGGACCCATTTGCCAACCTTGAATGAAAGGTTTGCTGCAATGATTCCGATCCAGATGAACGCTAGAGCAAATCGATAAAACGAAAACTCTGACATCTGGGCGCCAGACATAAAGAAAGCTTCAGCGGTTGCAACAGCAACAAACGCAAGGATTCCACCAAACCAAATTGGACTTTTCAGCCAACTCACTACTGCAGTAATAGAGCCAGCCAGCCGTCCAAACGCCAGCCGGACCCACATGTATGGTCCACCCTGAGTCGTAAAGGCACCGCTTAGTTCTGCAATAACCATTGAGGCCGGTATGAGAAAAACGATAGCTAGGACGGCCATCCAAGAAATAGCCTCTGGACCTGCAGCTGCAACCACTCCGATGGTGTCTAGCCCAATAACTGAACAAACCGAGAAAAAAAGGACTTCTTTACGACCAAAGCTCTTTCGCAATTTCGACTTCTCGCCTAAATAGTCATCCGTCAAAGAAAACGGATTCGAAGGCTGATTCTTATCTGCAGATTCACTCTTGGTAGGTGCATTGTTCATAAGAAAAACTTAACGTGTGCAACATCGGACATGATCAGTAACCCAACACTAAATTATCGATCTAATGATAACCCCGTGTTTTCGGGCACTTAGTTAAAGAATTAAGCAGTCTCTTCGTCGGGGTCAGAAACTAGACCTAATTGTGTTTCATGAGTTGCATACTTTGATTCGCGTAAGTCAACTTCTATTTTCTCCGTGCTGGGCAACTCGTCAGTGAAACGACCGAGCTCTTCAACTGCTTTAGCTTTTGGCATTACCGAGCGATCAAAAGAACCAACAGCGTTGTTGTATGTGTCCATAGATCGCTTCAAGTTATCGCCAACTTTGCTGAAGTGATTAATGAACGTGATTAAGCGACCGTATAAGTCACCAGATTCTTTGATCATCTCTTGCGCATTGCGAACTTGAGTATCTTCCTGCCAAAGCATCGCGATGGTATTAAGCGCAATCACAAGTGAAGTTGGTGAAGTCAGTACTACCTTTGCTTGTGCTGCATCTTCGATCAAGTTTGGATAAACCTCGAATGCGGCAGCCAGTGAAGATTCTGTCGGGATAAACATGATTACGTAGTTAAGTGATTCTTTATCGTCAACGTAGTTGCGACTTGCCAGAGTTTTGATGTGGCCTTTCATTGCATTTGCGTGCGCTTCAAATAAAGTTTTGCGTCGATCAACATCAGTTTCATTAATTGCATCAAGGTATGAATTCATTGGAGCTTTACTGTCAACGTAAAGCACGCGATTGTTTGGCAGATGAATAGTCACGTCCGGGCGACCCGACCCATCGCCAACTTGTTGCTTTTGTTCATCAAAGGAAACGTGTTCAGACATTCCAATCATTTCGATGATGCGACGCAATTGAAGTTCGCCCCAACGGCCGCGTGCATCATTGCGTCGCAGCGCACTAGAAAGATTTGTTGTCTCGATTCGCAATGAATCCAATAGACCTGTGGTGTTTGTAACCTGCTCATTTAACTTGCCGTAGGCCTCTGCCCGGTTCTTTTCTAAGTCGCCAACTTTTATATCAAGTGCTTTCAAACTTTCACCTAGCGGCTTGATGATTTCTTGGATAGAAGCCGAAGCGGCGCGAGATTGTTCCGCAACCGATGCCGTTGTGGTTTGCAACCGCGCTTCGGTGGAGGTTTCTAACATCTGCGCAGTTGTTAAATATTGCTCACGCGCAGCATCAGCGACTTGCTGGCGGATGTCTTGCGCAGATAAACCACCCTGATTCTTCATGGCTCGACTAACCACAATGCCGACAATGGCAGCAGTGGTTAACGCGGTGACTACGACAATGACAATAAGAGAGGTAACGTCCATGAGGTAAGTCTCCCATTGGGCAGTGACAAAACCTCGAAAACCGCCGTGACGATTAGGTTTTGCGCCCTTTCTCGCCTACCGTTAGTACATTCCCCAAAGAAGGTTTTAATGTCCACTCCCTCAAGTCCTAAGAAAAAGCCGCGCGCCCGAAAGCTAGAACGAGACCGCGCCCG
>JBIIMD010000057.1:0-7046 GCA_044232525.1 Candidatus Nanopelagicales bacterium
GCAACCGCCAAGCCTTGGATCGAGAAGTCTTGGGTTTAACTAATGGTCATCCTCAAGCTGCACTGTTTGACCCTCAAACAAATGGTGGACTTTTGGTAAGCATTGACCCATCAGTTGAGATTCAACTCGTGGAACAAGGTTTCATAACAGTCGGTAAAGTTGTAACTGGCACAGGGAAAATTGAAATTTTTGATAACCAATCACTAACTAAAGGATAAGTAATGCCACGTCCCCTTGAAGGAATCACAGTTCTCTCCCTTGAGCAATTCGGAGCGGGACCGTTTGGCACTGTCCATTTGGCAGACCTAGGCGCTCGCATCATCAAGGTGGAAGATCCAACATCTGGTGGTGATGTCGGTCGATACGTGCCACCGTATGCACACGGTGAAGACTCCTTGTTCTTTGAGGCTTTTAATCGCAACAAAGAGTCGATCTCATTAGATCTTTCAACTCCAGCTGGCCGGGCCACTTTTGAAGACTTAGTTAAACAAAGTGATGCTGTGTACTCAAATCTGCGCGGCGATGTTCCAGCTAAGTTAAAGATCACCTACGAAGATCTCAAGCACTTAAATCCAGCAATCGTGTGTTGTTCCCTAAGTGGCTTTGGCATGAGCGGGCCACGCTCAAAAGAGCCAGGTTATGACTACATGCTGCAAGGCCTAGCTGGCTGGATGTCACTGACTGGCGAACCAGATGGTCCACCAACTAAAAGTGGTCTTTCGTTGGTTGATTTCTCGGGCGGGTTTGTTGCCGCCCTGGCTTTGGTAAGTGGAATCCACGCTGCCCGGCGCGATGGCGTGGGGATGGACTGCGATGTTTCACTTTATGACACCGCTCTATCTATGACCAGCTACCTTGGTGCGTGGCATTTATCTGGTGGACATGAACCAATTCGACATTCACATTCAGCGCACCCTTCCTTGGTGCCATTCCAAGTTTTTCAAACCAAGGATTATTGGATTGTGATTGGCTGCGCCAAAGAGAAGTTCTACGAGCGGTTATGTGACGTTTTAAACCGCCCAGATCTTGCTACTAACCCAGATTTTTCTAACTTCACAGTCCGTTATGAAAACCGAGAAGCCCTAGTTTCACAGCTTGACGATATTTTCAAGACTCGAACTACTGCAGAGTGGCTCTCAGATTTGATCCCCGCTGGTGTCCCAAGTTCCCCAGTGAATACGATCGAGCAGGCTTTTAAAGAAGAGCACACTATTGCTCGCGAAATGATCGCCCACAGCGAGCATGATTACTTTGGCAAGCTTCGGACTCCAGCTTCGCCAGTTAACGTTGGACCAAAGCGACAGACATATCAACGTGCGCCAAAACGCGGTGAGCACACCATTTCAGTTCTCAAAGAACTTTTGAATCTAACTGATGAACAAATCAAGGCCCTTGAAGCCACCGGAGCTTTTGGAGAATCCAAGTGACCGTTTGGGATGGCGCTGCATATGACGCTTTGCCACTGCCCCACGAGCAATGGGGTATCCGAACCATTGAAGCTCTAAATCTGCAGTCAAACGAAACTCTGCTTGATGCAGGTTGTGGAACCGGCCGTGATGCTCAGCTAGCCCTGGCGCAACTTACTAATGGATCCCTGGTTTGCGTAGATCAAAGTAGCACCATGCTGGATCAATGCCGAAGTCGCTTTGGACAAGACTCACGAGTGCAAATCATTGAAGGTGACTTAGATCAAGCCCTCCCGGTTCAACCAGGAAGCATCGATGCAATCATGTCGGTGGCTGCGCTTCATTGGTTAGCAGATCACAACAATGTTTGGCACCATTTCTATACTGCGCTAAAGCCTGGTGGTCGGGTTGCAACAGATTGTGGTGGATTTGGAAACCTTGCCAAGACCTTGGCTCTAGTGCCACAAATTGATCCAGATATAAAGTTCCCGGACTGGTATTACGCAAACGTCTCTGACACTGAGGAGCTGCTTAAGGCCGCTGGATTTATAGACATAGCTGTAAGTCTTCGTCCACATCCAACCCCACTTCCAGATAAGCAAACTCTGGCCACATATTTGCGAACCTTAGTTTTCCGGGAATGGAATGATGACCAGATTGCCAAGATGTCAGAGTTGCTTACCGATAACACTCTTGACTATGTCCGACTTGAAGTTCGCGCCCACAAGGCCTAAGTGAATTAAGTGACCGAAAGTGAATTAAAGATTAGTGTCCTATCTCGACGGGCCCCAATTGGTCTCACTGCAGATTTAACTGCAACCCTTGAACATGTTGGCGGGTTGACCAGAGTGTTACCTGCGCTCGCTGAATTCGCCACCCTACATTGGACAGCCCTAACCACGCAGAGCCAGGCGGGGCTACCTAGGTATTACTCATTTTCAGAAATTTCTAATCAGAATCAAAACAACAACATCAATATATTTCTGACCGAAGTTGATAATCAAGAATTGACAATGAGTGACTGGTTTTGTACTCACTACATCTGGCCCCTTTTACACGACTTGCCTATCCCCGAGCTTGCTAATGAAGTACTAGAACAGCATTTCAATGGAATCGTTAGCACCAGTCGTGCGATGGCAATTGAATGTTTCGACATTGATAATGATGGCTACTTTGTTAACGACTTCCAGCTCTCGCAAGTTCCAGCAAAGCTTCGAGAACTTGAGCCAGCTAAGCCAATTACCTTCTTCTTACATACCCCGTGGCCAAAATCAATTCCTAGTGATAGCAATGCGATCAAGATCCTTGAATTCTTGACCAGTGGAATGCTGTTTGCAGATGTAATTCAATTCCAGACCCAAGCTGACTTAAAAGGATTTGAACAATTCGTAATTGCGCACATGTCATTGGAAATGGTGGACGTGAAACTAGAGGTTAATCCAGTTTCCGTAGATGTTCATGCTTTGCAAGAACAGGCACTAAGCGTTAAAGGCATAGCTGCGCTAAGTGAAAATGAAGTAAGTTATCTCCACATAGCCCGAAGTGATCCAGTTAAAAACACTCTGGCAGCCATTAAGGCATTCACGTCATTAGCAGAGCAACTCAAAGATTCTCAATCTCGAATGTTCTTGGATCTGTTTGTAGTGCCTTCTCGCCAACAGTGGCCGGAGTATCAAGCTTTGCTTTCCGACATCATGAAATGTGCTACCGAATGTAATTCCCAACTTAGTTCGCTTGGCTACGATCCAATTAGATTGCACATTGGCAATGACTACCAGCGCGTTAGTCAGGCACTCACCCGCTATGACTTCTTAGTTGCTTGTTCTGTGGCCGATGGCTTAAATCTGGTAGTCAAAGAGGGTGCGATCTTGAATGATCGAAATGGCGTAATCATAAGCACCAAAAACGTTGGCGCCATGGCTGAGCTCGGAAACTTCTGCATCATTTCTTCGAAGGCTACTCCGGCTGGAATCACCCAAGCCCTAAAAGAGGCGAACGATCTAAGTTTTGAATCACGAAGAAAAATGTCATTTGAGATGAAGCGTCAGATCAAAGAATTCGACTCAAGACATTGGGCTCAGTTAGTTGTTGCAAATTTCAAAATTCTAGAAAAGGTCTAGCCTTAAGACTCGCTAGTCTGCAAGCTCACATCAGTAATTCGCACTCCATTAACATTGACCAAGTTTTGATCCATGTTTAACAACGCAAATTTCAAGCGGTCGATGTCAGCTAGATTGCCTTTATTGCGAGTACGAACATCAAGCTCAATGGTCACTCGTAAGTCTTGTGCCTGACCAACAGTCACGCCAGCTGCCTTAGCCATCTTGTCGGCAACAGCTGCGGTGATTTCACCACGGGCAACCATTGCTGCCAGTGATGCAGCAAGTTCAACCTTCCACTTGTCAGCATCTTTTGGACCCAAATAAATCGGTTCGTTGTTGCCAACATAGTGCGGACGCCATACGAAGAATGAAGAAAGTTCACCAGTTGGAACCAAAGTAAATTCTTTTTCCACCTTGACTCGACGCGGACCTGGATATGGCATCGAGGTATCTTGCATGCCGATGTGATGAGGGAACCAACGGTATTCACGCTTTATGAAGCCAACAGAATGTGGGCTCCACACAAAAGTTGCCTCTTGCTTTTCGTACTGAACTGGAGGTGGTGGCGGTGATGGCCATTCAACTTCAGTCTTGTAGCCAATCTTGTGTGGTGACCAAACATAATTACGAGTGACATGAAGATATGGACCTTTGAGTCCGTTCATGTGCGGGCTCCAGACGAAGCCACGCTTGATGCCACCGCCCTTGCGAGTACCAAGGTAACTTAGCTCAACTATTTTTTCTGGCGTTAACTCTCGACCAGTCAGTTCTGCAACAACTTTGCCTTCAGCAAAGATAAGTACTCGGTTGCAAATGTTCGCTAAATCTTCGTGCTCGGCTGAGGCAACGATTACGCCAGAACCAGCGCGGGCAGCATCAGCAATTTTTCCAAAGATCGCAGCCTTGCTGCCAACGTCAACACCTTGAGTTGGTTCGTGCAACAACAAAACATCTGGCTTGATTTGAATCCATTTAGCCAGCAACGCTTTTTGCTGATTTCCACCAGAAAGTTTACGAAGTTCAATGCCAGGAACAGGTGGCTTAACGTCAAAACGACGAAGTAATTCCCCTACATCCTTCTTCAACTTGTTTCGACGAAGGCGTCCAGCTGAGAAGTACTTGCTGAGCACTGGCATACCGACGTTGTCAGTAAGAGTTGCAAGTAAAACGCCACTTGCTCCAGTGCGGTCACCCGGCAATAGGGCAACTCCAGCATCAACAGCCTTACGCGGAGTTAAATCTTCTTTTTCAAACTTCTTATTCTTGATGGTGATTGTGCCATCGGTATGTTCTATCGCGCCAAATAATGCATACGGAACTTGGTCATGTCCGGCTCCCATTAAGCCAGTCATGCCAAGCACTTCGCCACGACGCAGCGTGATGTTCAATTTTGGAATTGTTCCAGCGGCCATGTTCTTGGTCTGCAGCACAACTTCCTTTGATGGAGTTGGCACATGATCTGGGTAGAACGCATTTAAGGATTGACCAAGGATCATTGAAACTAAGTCAGCTTCTTTAGTTTCCTTGGTATTAACTGTGGCAACCTTACGACCATCACGCAATACCGAAATTCGGTCAGTTAAATTCAAAATCTCATCTGTGCGGTGGCTAATAAAAACTACGCCAGTTCCCTGTCGGGTTACTTTCTTTACCGCATCAAATAGCTTGTCTACAGATTCACTTGGTAAGTAAGCGGTCGGTTCATCAAGAACTAGAACGTGACCCTCTGGATTGGTCGCGATTTCACGAATGGCTCTAGCAATGGCAACAATGGCTCGATCCACTGGTGGCAAAGCGCCAACTGGGGTCAGCGGATCCCACTTGAGCCCAAACTGAGACAACTGATATGCAACAGCACTTTTCTCGTCAGCCCATGGGATTTTAGAAAGTCCGCCACGACGCCAAGTTCCAAGGCGTAGGTTTTCCAGAATGCTAAAGGCTGGAACAAGACCAAGATCTTGGTGAACGAAAACCATGCCAAGTTGGGCGGCATCACTGCCGCGAAGTGGTAGTTCAATATCTTCGCCACGGAGCTTTAACTTGGTGCCTCGATCTGGATCATGGAATCCACTGAGGACTTTGATCAGAGTTGATTTACCGGAACCGTTTCGGCCGACTAGGCCATGAATTTCGCCAGGTCGAACATCGAAATCTACATTGGAAAGCGCTTTAGTTGGTCCAAAAGTTTTGGACAAATTTGTGAACTCAAGTACTGGGCTAATGCCACTGTCTTCAGTCACTTTTATCTCCTGCGCGATCAATTACTCTAAATATTTTTACTTGCAAACTTAAAGAAGAGTGTGACTGGTTGAAGCCATTGCTGACTTCAACCAGTCACAACTAATTACTAGCTAGCGGTCCAGAACTTTGCGAATTCTGCTGCAAAGTCAATGCCGTACCAGTTAACGGAGTTTTCTACAGTTGCATCGATTGAACCAATGTTTGATTCGTCGAATACCTTGCAGGTGATTCCGTAGTTGGCTGGAACTGCATTACCAGTTAGCAGGCGTAGGCCAGCGTCAACTGTTGCGTATGAGAACCAGTCATTTGGACAACCGACGTCCATCTTTACCGATGTTGTACCAATACCAGCAGCAACTGCAGGGGTCATGTTGAATGACGACTGAATTGCGGCTGAACCTGCAGCGTCAAGACCAGCGCCAGTGGCGAAGCTCATGCCGTCGTAGATTGGCATCAAGTGAGTGATTGATGGATCTGCGGTAACAGCGTTCTTTGCCTCGCCATCAAGTACTCCGTCAAACCAGGTTGCAAGCGGTGCATCCTTGTATTCAACCTTGGCGTCTGGACAGATTGCTGCCACACGATCCTTGATTGTCTGAATCATGATTGGGCTGGAGGCTTGGCCTTCAGATCCCCAAACAACTGCGTTACCAGCACCGTCACTTGTTACACAGAACCAGTCAGCCATCAAGCTGGCGGCAAGTGTGTAATCAAATGATGGGTCTGCGGCAATACCGTCAGCAACTGCAACGCCTGGAGCAGCAGTCTGGTTAGTTGTCATAACTGGAATATCACCAATTACATCAAGTGGAATAAGCGCGGCAGGAACAGCGTTTGTGATGATCAAGTCAACACCGGAGCTAACTGCTGTCTCAAAGAACTTAGGTAGTGGATCGATAATGCCACCAGCATCACTTGTCTGTGTGACAGTAACGCCCTGTGACTCAAGGCCAGCCTTGATTGTGTCGGTCCACTGCTTCAATACTGGAATCTGGTCGTTGATCGAAATCATCGCAACCTTCTTGCCAGATGCAGCCGAGGCATCAAACGCATCGCCTGGGTATGCAAATGTCAAAGACGCAGCAAGAGCTGCATCATATGCTGCCTTTGCTGTAGCTAAGTCATTGGCAGGCGCAGGTGCGCTACTAGCAGCCTCGGTAGGTGCTACTGATTCTGCTGCTTCTTCAGACGAGCTTGAGCAACCGCTCAAAACTAGTCCAGCAGCAAGTGCGGCGGCTACGAAGCCGAAACGCATTTTCTTTTTTGCTTGCATTAGACGTACCTTTCCCGTTGTTTT
>JBIIMD010000121.1:0-2608 GCA_044232525.1 Candidatus Nanopelagicales bacterium
TTAGCGTTGTCATTTCGTTCCTTTACCTAATTAGCGACTGGCAACGCCAGCTGCAGCTTCCAAAACACATAATGCGCCAAGACGAATCGTTCGTTCATCCGCTGAATCAATCGTGGCATCAATTTCAGTAATGTCCATGCTAGTCACACTCGCGTGAGATGTCGCCAAGAATGTCAGTTCTCTTACGTCATCTGCCGATAACCCGCCCGGAGTGGCAGCTGGGCAGGCAGGCGTTACGGCCCGATCGCAAACATCAACATCCAAGTCGTAATGAATCTGTCCCCCACTGGCTCCAGCAATGCTGATCGCTTGGGCCATGATGTCTTCCAGGGAGCGGCTGCGCATTTCGGCTCGAGTAATTACCGTTATACCGTATTCCTTAACGCGCCTTGCATACTCGGGTGAATTCGCATAATCACTAATTCCAATTTGTACAATGTGAGTACCTTGCAGTCCGGCGGCAATCAAGCGGCGAACCGGTGAACCATTGCTAATGCCTTCGCGAATATCGTGATGCGCATCAATTGTGATCAAGCCAGCTTTTCCAATTTCATCAGCCCACAAACCTTTGCCGACCGAATATGTAATGGCATTGTCGCCACCAAGAGCAACTAAAAGATCTTGCTTTCCGCGAAGTTCTTTCATCTTTGCGAAAACTCGTGCTTCGCCTTCTTCCCAATCGGGATCAGGAATGTTTCCGGCATCACGAACTGAAACTGAAGCAATGTCTAAATCATGCGCCCAGGAATACGTTGAGTACCTATACATAGCCTCACGAATTGCATCAGGAGTTTTGTCTGCCCCAGTTGGCGTAAGCGAAGTTAAGTGCGCTCCGATTCCAATAACAGTGATGTTGGTCTTTTCAGCAGTAGAGCCAGCTTCGAGCCAATGCCCCGCGCGTGGCCAAAACTCATCAATGGGAAGGTTTGTCATATTTACCCTTTCAACGCCTTAACCATAGCCTTTTGGGATCCTTGAGATCTGGCCTACTGCCTGGAGTAACCTCGATTAGTACTAAACAGCCAAAGGAAACACATGACTTCAGGACCGCGCCCAGTTAGAGCCGCTCGTGGCACTACTTTGACGACCAAAGGGTGGCAGCAGGAAGCAGCATTGCGAATGTTGCAAAACAACCTTGATCCAGAAGTGGCGGAATACCCAGATGAATTAGTGGTCTATGGCGGCACTGGCAAAGCTGCGCGTAACTGGGAATCCTTTGATGCAATCGTGCGCACTCTGACTCATCTAGAAAATGACGAAACCATGTTGGTGCAGTCGGGAAAACCAGTTGGAGTTTTTCAGACTCATGAATGGGCGCCGCGAGTCATTCTTGCAAACTCGAACTTGGTTGGTGACTGGGCAACTTGGCCAGAGTTTCGCCGCTTAGAACACATGGGATTGACCATGTATGGCCAGATGACTGCCGGCTCTTGGATCTACATCGGTACCCAAGGAATTTTGCAAGGAACTTATGAAACCTTCGCGGCAGTTGCTGCCAAGAAATTTGGCGGCACATTGGCTGGCACGTTAACCATCACTGGTGGTTGTGGTGGCATGGGTGGCGCGCAGCCGTTGGCCGTCACTATGAACGATGGTGTCTGCTTAATGATTGACATTGATCCAACAAGACTGAAGCGACGTGTGGAAACTCGCTACCTCGATGAGATCGCGGACAATCTAGAAGATGCCGTGCGTCGCTGCCTTGATGCTAAGGCCGCCCGTCGACCACTTTCTGTTGGACTAGTAGGCAATGCCGCAGAAGTTCTTCCAAAACTTCTGGCCATGGATGTTGATGCAGACATTGTTACGGATCAGACATCAGCCCATGATCCGCTTTATTACATTCCTGCTGGCATGGACTTTGCAGATGCTCGTGAGTATGCAGATAACAAGCCAGATGAATTCACAAAGCTCGCGCAAGAGTCAATGGCTAGGCACGTTGAAGCCATGGTCGGTTTCATGGACAAAGGTGCTGAAGTATTTGACTACGGCAACAGTATTCGCGATGAAGCGCGCAAAGGTGGCTATGACCGAGCATTTGAATTCCCAGGTTTCATTCCGGCGTACATTCGGCCATTGTTTTGTGAAGGTAAAGGACCGTTTCGCTGGGCTGCACTATCGGGTGATCCAAAAGACATTGCTCGCACAGACAAGGCAGTCCTTGATCTGTTTCCAGAAAATGATCACCTGCGTCGCTGGATCACTATGGCTCAAGATCGCGTGGCATTCCAAGGCCTGCCAGCTCGGATTTGCTGGTTAGGTTACGGTGAGCGCGATAAGGCTGGACTTGCTTTCAACGAATTGGTTGCTAGCGGCGAAGTTAGCGCGCCAATCGTTATCGGTCGCGATCACTTGGACTGTGGTTCGGTTGCCTCCCCTTACCGCGAATCTGAAGCAATGCTTGATGGATCGGACGCTATTGCTGACTGGCCGTTGCTTAACGCCATGATCAACATCTCCTCCGGTGCATCATGGGTTTCAATCCATCACGGTGGTGGTGTCGGTATTGGTCGTTCAATTCATGCTGGCCAAGTCTCCGTTGCAGATGGCACGCCACTTGCAGCCCAGAAGCTTGCTCGAGTTTTGACTAACGATCCAGGCATGGGCG
>JBIIMD010000085.1:0-4408 GCA_044232525.1 Candidatus Nanopelagicales bacterium
GGCAAGGCGATTGAAGTCGCTGCTGAGCGGGATGTTCACATTCCAATGCAACCCCATTCCCATGAAGCCAAGAGTGCAAATGGTGACTTACTTTAATCATGAGTAATTCATTCACGCTCACAAACATCAGTCAACTTGTAACCAACAATTCTGCGCTTGGTGAAGGTCAACTTGGTGTCATCAACGACGCAGCAATAACCGTCACTGACGGAATTGTTAGCTGGGTTGGTCAAGCCAGCCAGGCAGATTCCAGCTTTCCCAAAACTGATGTTGGCGGACGAAGTTTGATTCCAGGATTTGTAGATAGCCATTCCCACATTATGTTTGCCGGAGATAGATCAGAAGAGTTTGCAGCACGAATGGCTGGTGTTCCTTACTCCGCAGGTGGCATAAAGGTAACTACCGAGGCAACGCGCAAAGCAAGTGATGCCGAACTTCGCACGGTTGCCCAGAACCTGATTAACGAGATGCAGGAATCTGGAACAACGACAATTGAAATCAAGTCTGGCTATGGACTTGATGTTGCAACTGAAAAACGAAGTTTGCGGATTGCTACTGAACTTACTGATGAAGTCACCTTTCTCGGCGCCCACGTAGTTGCACCTGAATTCGCAGGCCATCCTGATGCCTACGTCGAACTTGTCGTTGGTGAAATGCTCGAGGCTTGCGCGCCACATTCAAAGTGGATCGATGTCTTTTGTGATCGAGGTGCATTTACCACTGATCAATCGCGTCGAATCTTAGAAGCGGGAATCAAGAAAGGTTTGCAGCCTCGGATTCACTTGAATCAGTTGGAGCAAGGTGACGGCGTAGTTATGGCAATCGAATTAGATTGCGCCTCAGCAGATCACTTGACCTACTTAACTGATGATGACATAAGCGCACTTGCGGCAAGTAGCACAGTGGCTGGGTTAGTGCCTGGTGCTGACTTCAGTACTCGAGCTCCGCACTACCCACGCGGTAGGGACCTTATTGATGCCGGCGCAGTCGTTGCGCTCTCCCCTGATTGCAATCCAGGCAGTTCATTTACAACAAACATGCCATTCTGTATTGCCCTGGCTGTGCGCGAAATGCACATGACCGTGGATGAATCGCTATTTGCCGCAACTATGGGTGGTGCAATTGCGTTGCGACGCGACGACGTTGGCCATTTATCTATCGGTGCTCGCGCAAACTTTGCTCTTCTTAATGCGCCAAGCTACATTCACCTGGCTTACCGCCCAGGCGTACCGCTGATCAGCACAACTTGGAAAGATGGAAATGTCATTTTCACAAAAGGAGATATCGCATGAGTCGCACTGAAGTGGCTATAAATACCACTGGAATGACATTTGAAGATGTGCTGGCAGTTGCCCGTCATGATGCAAAGGTTGTAATTGCCCCAGCAACCATCGAAGCTGTGGCACATACTCGCAGTCGAGTTGATGCGTTGGCTGCTTCCAGTGATCCGGTTTATGGAATCTCAACAGGTTTTGGCGCACTTGCCAATCGTCACGTCTCCCCGGAATACCGGGTGCAACTTCAAAAGTCGCTAATTCGTTCGCACGCAGCTGGCCTTGGCAACTTGGTTGAACGTGAAGTAACTCGAGCGTTGATGACGCTTCGCTTAAAAACACTTTGCTCTGGTCGAACTGGAGTTCGCCCAGTAGTTGTTGAAACTATGGCTGCAATCTTGAATGCTGGCATCACGCCAGCAGTTTATGAATTTGGGTCACTTGGTTGCAGCGGAGATTTAGCGCCACTTGCGCACTGCGCTCTCGTGCTTATGGGTGAAGGCGAAGTTGTAGATAGTGCAGGGCGAATCACGCAAGCTGCAGATGCTCTAAAATCTGCAGGTATTTCGCCAGTTGAACTTCGCGAAAAAGAGGGTCTAGCACTCATCAACGGCACAGATGGCATGCTCGGTATGTTGATCATGGCAATCTCTGATCTGACCATGCTTTGTGACTCAGTTGATGTGACTGCCGCAATGAGTGTTGAGGCACTTCTGGGCACAGACAAAGTGTTCTTGCCAGAGTTGCACGAACCTTTGCGTCCGCATCCCGGCCAGGCACTTAGTGCCGCAAATATGCTTAACGTTTTGAAAGGCAGCCCAATTGTGGCATCACACATCGATGACACTTCAGTTGTCCAGGATGCTTATTCACTGAGATGCGCCCCACAAGTAACCGGCGCAGTTCGTGACACCATCGCGCATGCAACTTTGGTTGCGACTCGCGAACTTGCGGCAGCCATCGATAATCCTGTTGTGCTGGCAGATGGAAGAGTTTCATCCAATGGAAACTTCCATGGCGCACCGGTTGCTTATGTTTTGGATTTCTTGGCAATCGCTGCTGCTGACTTAGGTTCAATTTGTGAACGCCGAACCGATCGCATGTTGGATAGGGCTCGTTCCCACGGTCTGCCACCGTTCTTGGCTGATGACCCTGGTGTTGATTCCGGCCTGATGATCGCGCAATACACCCAAGCCGCATTAGTTTCCGAAAACAAGCGACTTGCCTCCCCTGCCAGCGTGGATTCAATTCCAAGTTCTGCCATGCAAGAAGACCATGTGTCTATGGGCTGGAGTTCGGCTCGCAAACTTCGCCAAGCCATCGACAATCTGACCAAGATTGTTGGCATCGAATTGATGACAGCGGCTCGGGCGATTGACCTACGGGCACCCCTGCATCCCTCACCAATTACTGGAGCGGCAGTAACAGAACTGCGCAAAACCAGTCCAGGACCTGGACCAGATCGTTTCCTAGCCCCTGACATGCAGGCTGCAGTTGATGTGGTTTCCAGTGGGAAACTGGCCGAACTTGTAAGGTAAAGATATGGTAAATGCTCGCAAAATTGCACTGTATCTAATGCTTGGTTTAGGTGGCGTAGGCGGAATCATCATTGCCCGCCAGTCTTTCTCAGAACATCCTGGGTTAATCGGATTTGTATTCACATCCGCTTGGTTATTCCCAATGGCCGTAGGTTCTTGGTTGTCATGGCGCCGACCACTGATCGCATTCCCACTTCTAATGATTTGGTCAATGAGCGTTCTTGGTCTTTTGGTTTGGCAGGCACTGTCTCCAGACTGGTGGCTGAACCTAATCAATTCAAACGGTCCAATCATCACTGCAGCAATCTTTGCCTTGGCTCCACCACTAGCGATTTACGGCTATGACCGCAGAACTCGCTACATGGGTTTAATTCTGCTTGGCCTACCGCTGCTTAATTTCTTGGCGAATTCAAACACCGACGCATCAGGAAATACCAACCTGTTGATTACACTCCCAGTCTTAGCAGCTGGTGTGCTTTATGTGATCGCTTCGTTTATTGAAAAGCGCGAAGACAAACCAGCCAAAGCCTAGGTTCTAAGTAACTAATTGAGCCGGTTCCTTCGGCGGTCTACTGACCACAACTAATCCGGTGAGGATTAATACCGATCCCACTATGCCAATTACTGAAACTGTTTCTCCCAACAGAACTACACCCAATATCGATGCAGTCAGTGGTTCCATCAATCCAACGGTTACTGCCGTAGCTGCGCCAATTCGGGAAATGCCGTAAATGAAGAATGCGTAAGCAATGGCAACAGTAACTATGCCGCCGTAAAGAACACCAAGAAGTAAAACTGGATCTTGCAAAAAGCTAAAGTCTCTGCCGTAACTCAAAGGTGCTTGGAATATTGTTCCGATGGTGAACATTGGGGCTACACATTGAAATGGGGTGTGACGTTTGGAAATCATGCCCATTCCAGTTGCTTGCATCGAGTAACCAAATGCCGCAGCCATAGCAAATGCAACTCCGAGAAAACTCACAGTGTTGTTTCCACTTGGCCAATTAAGCGCCACCACACCTGCTACCGCTACTACTGTGCCAATCGCCCATTGCTTGCCGGGTGGTTGCTTCAATGCAATCCAAGCAATCAATCCAACAAAGATTGGAGCCACACCAATTGAAACCACGGCAGCCACGCCGACACCAGTTAACTGAAAAGCCAAAATGAAAAACGGGAAGAATAGAGCGGCGCCGGTGCCACCAACCAAGATTGGAACTATGTCTTGCTTGGTATAGCGCTTTTTGTTCTTTGAAAAAAGTACAAGAAGCCAAAGCGTACTAACGCCTGTGAGATTGCGTATCAAGGAGTATTGAAACTCCGTACCCTCTGGAAAAAGCCCTACAACTGGTCCTACTGTGCCCCAGATAATCGTTCCTATGGCAACAGCAAAGATTCCAAGTACGCGACCATCAGATCGCTTGCGATGCCTACCCGTTTGTTGGGAAGCCAAGGTTCAATCCACCATGGCTTGGATCTAACCAACGGCTGGTTACAACCTTGCCACGAGTAAAGAAGTGAACGCCTTCAGTTCCGTGTGCGTGGGTATCGCCGAATAGTGATGCTTTCCAGCCACCGAACGAGAAGTAAGCCATT
>JBIIMD010000058.1:0-6989 GCA_044232525.1 Candidatus Nanopelagicales bacterium
TGGCGTTTTCGCATAAATGGCAATCTGGTTTTCCAATGAGTACAACACGTGGTTCCATTTTTTTGCTCCCATCGGTCTGTAACCAGTGTGGCACATTGCATTCGCAGTACCCTATAAACATGGGCACAAATTCAGCTGGAATGCCTATCAACGCAGCCATTCCTGAACCCCAAAACATTGGTGCGTTCTTTGATATCGACAACACCATCATGCGCGGTGCCAGCATCTATCACTTGGCTCGCGGTTTGTTTGCTCGCAAGATTTTGAGCGCTACAGATTTGGCTAACTTCGCCATTGCGCAAGGAAGGTTTTTGACATACGGTTCCGAGAATCTATCCGACATGGCTCGGATCACGGAGAATGCGCTTTCGTTTGTAACCGGCCGAACCGTCGAAGACGTAATCGGGTTGTCTGAAGATATTTATGATGAAATTATGGCTGACAAAGTTTGGCCCGGAACTGTGCAGTTGGCTCACACCCATCGTGCAGCTGGACACCAGGTCTGGCTGGTCTCAGCAGCGCCAATTGAACTGGCAAACATCATCGCAACCAGGCTCGGATTAAGCGGGGCGATTGCAACGATCAGTGAAGTGGAAAACGGGATCTATACCGGCCGACTTAAAAATCCTCCAATGCATGGCGAACAAAAAGCGATCGCAGTTGCAAAGTTGGCCGAAGAGCACGGATTGGATTTAGTTCACAGTTTTGCTTATTCAGATTCCAGTAATGACATCCCGCTTTTGAATAGCGTTGGCAATCCAACGGCTATAAACCCTGACTCAGCGCTTAGGCGTCAGGCCACAGAGAATGGGTGGCCAGTTCATGATTTCCGCCGACAAAGATTAGTTAAGCGATATGGCGTACCTGCAGGTGCAACAGCCATTGCATTAGTAGGCGCGGGTGCCGGGATAGCGATTGCCGCCACCCGACGCTCCCGCGCCTAAAGATTTTGTAGGGGTTTACTTACCCTTGTTGCGACGCTGTGAACGCGTCTTCTTTAGCATCTTGCGATGCTTCTTCTTGGCCATGCGCTTGCGGCGCTTCTTGATCACCGAGCCCATTTGGACCACCTTTACTTATGTTGTTTAACTGAGTCTACGTGCTTGCTTTAGTGAACTTGCGTTAGGACTGGACTGCTCCTGATTCCTAAGTTATTAACCTGCTTCTACAAATGATTCTTGTAGATAGGTGTGAACAGCTTGTTCTGGAATTCGAAATGATCTTCCAACCTGAACTGCTGGTAGTTCACCGTTATGCACTAGGCGATAAACAGTCATTTTTGAAACGCGCATTGCAGTTGCAACTTCAGCAACTGTCAAGAAGCGAACTTCTCCGAGCGGACGTTCATTTGATGCACCCATAGGTCACCGAAACCATTCTGTGTGGGCTAAGCACCGGCTTCCCCTCCGGGCTGAACTTCACACTCATTCGTAGATGCTTACATTAGTGGCGAATGGGACTCAAGTGAAAGTCGGTTCAGAAAGTAACTTAAATTACACGTGTGTAATTCATTGCATACCCAGTTCTTGCTTGCATAGCAAGCACCATTTTGAGCTGTACTCATTAGTTCAAAAGAACTGGTTATTGCATGCCCAGTTCTCTTGAACGATCACGAGCTGCTTCCATCGCACTCAAAAACGCAGCCCGAACTTTAAAGTCATCAAACTGTCGCAAGGCAGCAACCGTAGTGCCACCAGGCGAGGTAACTTGTTCGCGCAAAACTGTTGGGTGCTCGTTGGTTTCCCGAAGCATAGTTGCAGCGCCATACACGGTTTGTAAGACCAGTTCGTTGGCGACATCGCGCGGTAGACCAAGCATCACTCCACCTTCAATCATCGCCTCTACAACGTAAAAAATGTAAGCCGGGCCCGAGCCTGAAATCGCAGTTACTGCGTCCTGATACTTCTCAGGAACTCTGACAACTTGACCAACACTTCGCAACAAAGTTTCAACGGTTACTAAGTGTTCCTCAGTGCTGTTCGTACCAGAACTGATCGCAGCCATACCCTGATCCACCAAGGCTGGCGTGTTTGGCATAACTCGGATCACTGGCGTTTTGGCCGGCAGTAAATCTTCCATAAAGCCAGTAGTGATGCCGGCCGCAAGCGATGCAACTAGAGTTCCTGGCTTTAGCGAGTCTTTGATTTCTCCTAAAACGATCGCCATATCTTGTGGTTTAACAACCAAAACAACGGTGTTGGCTTTGGCGGCTACTTCTTGATTTGTACCGTTTGCGACACCGTGTTTTTTAGTCACTTCAGCCGATCGTTCGATTCGTCGATCTGCAATTAAAAGTTCCGACTTCGGCACTCCAGCACGTAATAGGCCTGCCAACAGGGTCTCCCCCATTACGCCAGCTCCGATTATGGCGGTAGTCATTATTTAGTCCTAACTTTTTGATAATAATGAACGCAAGAACAGAGTGAGGTTGGCAGGCTTTTCTGCCATTCGTCGCATCAAGTATGGATACCACTGGTCGCCATAAGGGACATAAATCCGAACCTTGTGGCCAAGTTCAGCTAAACGAATTTGTTCCTCTGGGCGAATGCCCAGGAGCATTTGGAATTCAAAGGTTTCCTTGCTGCGACCACTACGAAGCGCCAGGGCCTGACCAATCTGGATTAAGCGCGGATCATGCGTTGCCAACATTGGATAGGCATCAGATTCGATGAGATTGCGCATGCTGCGGACGTACGCTTTATCAATTTCGCCACGATCCACAAAAGCAACTTCGGCGGCCTCGGCATATGCACCCTTGCACAGACGGATTCGAGAATCCTTGTATGCAAATGCGGCTACATCATCTTCGGTTCGAAGTAGTTGGGATTGAAGTACGCCACCAGTAGTTGGAAATTCTCTACGAACTTCGGTCAAAATCCGCAGCGTTGAATCAATCGTGGTGTGGTCTTCCATGTCAAAGGTAACTGTTGTGCCAACTTGCTTTGCAACCGAACAAATATCAAGAGCGTTCTCCAGCGCGATACTCTCGCCACTATCTCCAAGGGCTTGACCCACTGCGGATAACTTGACGGAAACTTCAGCGCTATCGGAAAGTCCAGCACCCGATAACGCGCGAAGCACATCTTTGTAATCAGCGACAGTTGCATCAGCTGCAGCTCGGTCCAATGTGTCTTCACCAAGACGATCAACCGTTGCAAGAAGGCCTAAGTTGTGCAAATTTTGGACAGTAGCAACAACATCAGCAGTGGTGGTACCTGCAACAAATCGGTTTACTACACCACGACTCAATGGCGATGTTGAAACAAGATGTTCCAACTTTTCACTGCGTGACGCTGAAACTAATAATTCGCGAAGCATGGCTCTCCCACCTATGGCGACCCAGGCAATGGATCTAGCCCTTACTTTACGCGGTTATTGGGTTAGTCGGCATCGTCAGGGAACCAGTCCAAGCGACGCAGGATGATTCCTTCCCGCAGCGCCCAGGGGCAGATCTCCAAGGTGTCTAACTTCAAAAACTCCATGGCTTCTTGCGCCACGATTGCACCGGCAAGCAACTGTTCTGCCCGCCCAACTGAAATTCCTGGCAATTGGGCTCGCTGCGAATGGTTTAATTCGGAAATTCTTGGTACCCAATCATTTAAGTCCTCTAGCGATAAATCACGCCGTACTCGTTGACCTTCACTGGATGGTGCAGCACCACCAAGTCGAGCTAATTGCTTAAAGGTTTTACTAGTAGCTACTGCATGATCAAATTCGCCTTCTCGCAAGTGCGCCAACTCAGTTTCTAGGGTTTTTTTGACGTGCTTTCGCACTGCCTTGACTTCATCGGCACTTGGAATTTCTCTTGTGAAGAATTCGCGAGTTAGTCGGCCGGCACCTAGCGGTGTAGACATGGCCCACTCTGGATGTTCATCGGCTCCAATGGCAACTTCAAATGAGCCGCCGCCGATATCGGCTACCAGTAATCTGCCAGACGACCAACCAAACCAGCGCCTAACTGCCAGAAAGGTCAGAATCGCCTCGTGCTCACCATCAAGTACTTGGAGATCTATCCCAGTTTCCTTCTTTATCTTTTCCAGAATGGCATCGGAGTTCTTTGATTCTCTAATTGCCGAGGTAGCAAAGGCGAGCAACTCATCACAGTTGTGCTCCTCAATGAACTTGTTGCATTCATGCAGGACTTCAATTAAGGACCTAACGGAAGATTTCTTAAGGTCGCCACCATCTTTAAGTTGTTCAGCTAAGCGGAGTTCGTATTTCTGCGACAAAGCTGGAACTGGAGCCGCACCAGCATGAGCGTCAACTATCAAAAGGTGAACAGTGTTTGAACCAACGTCTAACACTCCCATTCGCATACCTGAAACAGTACTAGTGGATGAGGTGCTGAGTAGGTAAGTACTCACATACGCATTAGGATTTATCCGTGGTTGAAAAGAGTCAAGATTTCCCTCGTGCTTGGGTCGAGTTTGTTGATCCCGAGGATGACACAAATTTGTACCGGTGCGATCTGACCTGGCTAACAAGTCGCTGGACTTGCATCTGGGGAAATGGTTGCAAAGGAATCGACAAAGAAAATCCTGATGTCGGTTGTTGTAACCTCGGCGCCCACATCGCTGACAAGGAAGATTTAAAGAACACCAAGAAGCATGCGGCCATGCTGACTCCTGACATTTGGCAAAACTACGCTGAGGGTCACGAGAATGGCATGTTTGAAAAAGATGATGATGGCTCAAAGAAAACTCGCGCTTACAACGGTGCTTGTATTTTCCACAATCGCAACGATTTCGAAGGTGGCGACGGTTGCTCGCTTCACATTCTTGCCGGTCAACTTGGCGTAAATCCTTTAGTGACAAAACCTCAAGTTTGTTGGGAGCTTCCAATCCGTCGTACGTTTGAAGAAGTAAAGCGGCCAGACGACGTAGACATCATCGTCATTGGAATTGAAGAGTACAACCGACGCGGCTGGGGTCCTGGTGGCGAAGATCTAGATTGGTACTGCACCACAGCAACCGAGGCTCATGTTGGAGCTCGCGCGGTTTATCAGTCCTACGAACCAGAACTTACTGCGCTGATGGGCAAGAAGGCTTACAAGATTTTGGCAGAGCACTGCCAAGCAAGGGAAGAAGTGATTGCAGCGGCTAAGGCCTCAAACAATACCCGTGCAATCAAGTACCTTGCGATCCATCCAGCAACGCCAAAATCTTAAGTTTTTGTTCACAGGGGTTTGTAGTCTCCAAGAGCGCACCAAAAGCCACGGCTGTCAGTGTGAACGCGTAACCTAAGGGCATGGCCAAAGCAGTCCGCGCAACATACAAGTGCACTGAGTGCGGTTGGACTGGCCATAAATGGGTTGGAAGATGTCCAGAATGCCAAGCCTGGAGTTCGGTTACTGAATCATCAGTGGCTGCCAGCAGCGCGGGACTGCGCACTTCAACTGCAGGTGTTGCTCCAGGCAAACCTGCACGTGCCGTAAAAGACATTCCACTTGGTGAAGTAGAGCGAACCTCAACTGGCATCGAAGAATTTGATCGAGTCCTTGGTGGCGGACTAGTTGCAGGTCAATGTGTTTTGGTCGCTGGCGAACCTGGCGTAGGTAAATCAACTTTGTTACTAGAAGCTGCAGACAAGTTTGCTCGAGCATCAGGCAAGCCTCGAAAAGTTTTATACATATCCGGCGAAGAATCGGCTGAACAAATTGGAATCCGCGCTAGGCGCATCGGAGTAAATGCTGACACATTGCTAGTTGCTGACGAAACAGATTTGGCGGTACTTCTAGGACACGTCGAAGATGTAGATCCCGATTTGTTAATCGTGGATAGTGTGCAAACTATTGCTTCAGCTGAATTAGATGGCCGCGCTGGTGGCGTCGCCCAAGTTCATGAAGTTACACAGGTTTTGACTCGGGCGGCAAAAGGTAGACGGATGCCACTTTTTCTAATTGGTCAGTCCACGCGCGATAACTCAGTGGCTGGACCCCGCTCCCTGGAACACTTAGTAGATACAGTTCTGACTTTCGAAGGCGACAGCGGAACTCCGTTGCGGCTGCTACGGGCAAACAAAAATCGATATGGCCCAGCTGATGAAGTTGCCTGCTTCGAACAAGCCGATGATGGCCTGCGCCAAGTTACCGATCCGTCAGCACTATTTCGATCCCAGCGGGATCAAGCCATTCCCGGAACGTGCATCGCCATCACGCTTGAAGGTCGCCGTGCCTTACTTGTCGAGGTCCAAGCCCTGACTACAACGAGTCCGGGTAACAATCCGATGCGGCGGACCACGGGATTCGATAACGCTCGAGCAGCCATGCTGATCGCAGTCACAGAGCGAGCAGCTCGACTAAAGCTCTGGGATAAGGACGTCTATCTAGCCACTGTCGCCGGAGCCAAAATTTCCGATCCAGGAGCTGACTTGGCGATGTGCCTGGCGATTACTTCGGCGGCTCGGGATTCGGCCTTGCCAATCGACCTAGTTGCCATTGGTGAAGTTGCACTCAGCGGTGACGTGCGACCAGTTCCAGGCATGAATCAGCGCTTGAGCGAGGCCGCCCGAATCGGATTTAAAACTGCGCTGGTGCCAAAAAGCACCCGCTTGCCATCAGGAGTGAAAGGACTTCGATTGATCGAGGTCGGCTCACTTGCCGATGCGGTAAACGCAGTCTAAATTTCTTTATCAATCCTGAAAAATTGCTGGGATCAGACGTAGACTCAACACAACTCCAGTGAGAAAGAACTTTCGTGGCAACCAAAGAGCAAGTGAACTCTGCTGAATTATTGAGATCTGTTTTGGCACAAGTTGCACCTGGCACTGAACTGCGTGACGGTTTAGAGCGGATTCTTCGTGGAAACACCGGCGCATTGATCGTACTGGGACAAGATAAAACAATTAATGCAATCAGCAGTGGTGGCTTCGATGTAAACATTGAATTCACCGCCACTCGGCTGCGTGAATTAGCCAAAATGGACGGCGCTGTTGTTTGCGACCGCGATGCAACCAGAATCATCTCCGCAGCAGTTCAATTGCTACCTGAT
>JBIIMD010000059.1:0-6955 GCA_044232525.1 Candidatus Nanopelagicales bacterium
TTGTTCCATCGCGATCATCTTTGCGACGTCGTGCCATCCCAGAAAGAACTTCTAGTACCACTCGGTTACCAAGTAATGCAGTGATGTCTGCGTGATCGTAAGGCGGGCTAACTTCTACGACGTCAACACCAACAATTGGAAGTTGGTAAGCCATGCGTCGAACTGTGTCGAGTAACTCGCGGGAAGTTAATCCACCAGGCTCTGGGGTGCCAGTTCCTGGCGCCGAACCAGGATCTACAACATCAATATCAACACTTAGATAAATCGCATCACACTCTTGTAACGCGAGCTCAATAGCTTCATCGATACATTCCTTTAGTCCGCGATGCACGATCTCGGTCATCTCGTAGGAGCGCATGCCTTGAGCTGCCATCCAATCCAAGATGTCTGGTGGTGGCCAGTAGCCGCGGAGTCCAACTTGAATGAAACGATCTCCGCGAACTGCACCACTGTCAATAAGAAGCCGCATCGGTTGACCATGGCCAACTAAAGATCCAAATGCAATGTCACCAGTGTCAGCGTGTGCGTCAAAGTGAATAACGCCGACTCTTCCCCACATGTCTGCGCCGCGGGCAACGCCAGTTACGTTTGGCCAAGTGACAGTATGATCGCCACCAAGTACTAGTGGGATAGCGCCAGAGGCAGCAATCTTTTCAATGACTTTCTCTAAATTCTCACAGGACTTAACAGCATCGCCGGAATACATCTCGACATCGCCCATGTCATAAACCCGAAGATCCTTGAGACCATTGACGCGCAGCGCCATACTTTCGCGGGATCCATTATGTTCTTCGTTGCAAACTTCACGCATAGCTTTGGGCCCAAAGCGAGCTCCAGAGCGGTAACTAGTTCCACCATCAAATGGCGCTCCCACAATTACAACATCAGCGTCAGCATATGAAGCTGGAACTTCGATGTCGCATTCATCGACACCCAAGAATGTGATATTTGGGCCATACATAGATCCGTAGCGAGTCATAAGGACCAGTTTACCTGCTACCAAACATGGTTATGGGTCGGAACTTACTTAAGGCGACCTCTAATAAAGGTCGCTATCGCAAGCATTCCGCCAGTTAAAAAAAGCAGCCAAGCAATGGGGATTAAAAAGAATGGTTCTACTAGAGTTCCATCTTCAGCTACCGATGAGCCGATGAGCGAATAGGCAACGACACATCCCAGTCCAGCGATGATTAGGGCGATAGCGGCACGTTTCATAATTTTTATTATACGCCGTTGCTTACGTTGCCCCCGCAGATGTAAGCCACTTCTGTCTTCCAATAACCTTGGGACATGAGTGAAGCGCCTGAAACCGACCGCATTGTCTGGATCGACTGCGAGATGACCGGTTTAGATTTCAAAAATGATCTGTTAGTTGAAATCGCATGCGTCATTACTAATGCTCAACTTGAATTAGTTGCCGAAGGCCTAAACATTGTGATCAAGGCACCCGCCGAACGACTTGAATCAATGGATCCATTTGTCGTGAACATGCACACCGAATCTGGATTGCTTCCAGAAATTCCAAACGGCGTTTCACTTGAGGCTGCTGAAGAGCAGCTGTTTGAATACATCTCCTCGCACATCCCAGAAGCCAGCAAGGCTCCCCTGGCAGGTTCCAGCGTCCACGTTGATCGGATTTTCCTACAACGCGATATGCCAAGAGTTGATTCCTATTTGCATTACCGAATCATCGATGTTTCGAGCATTAAAGAATTAGTACGTCGTTGGTATCCACGCGCTTACTTTGCCAGTCCAACAAAGACTGGAAACCACAGAGCGCTGGGTGACATCTTGGATTCGATTAATGAATTGAAGTATTACCGTGAAGCTGTCTTTGTCGAACTTCCAGGTCCTGATACGTCAAAGGCTAAAGAGATTGCGGCCAAGCACGCACCAAATTAGCCCATCTGAACTTCCCTGAATAGAATGGGAAATGTTCGCTGCAGAGAAATCTGTTGCAACATGGTGGGTGTAGCTCAGCTGGTAGAGCACCTGGTTGTGGTCCAGGACGTCGCGGGTTCAAGTCCCGTCACTCACCCCAAGTTTTCACCCGGACGGCCTGTTGAGCGTAAGCGGCAGGTCGTCGGGGGGAATTTTATGTTCAGTTGAAGCTTAAAACCAAGACGGCCTGTTGAGCGTAAGCGGCAGGACGTCGCGGGTTCAAGTCCCGTCACTCACCCCACTAAGGCGTTGGCGAGTACTTAGTTGCCGAATCTTCCCTGGTAAATCCATACAGGGTTAAGCCAAACTCACGCGCAGTTTCAACCGCCAGTGAAGTCGGCGCTGACACAGCAACTACTGCCGAGATTCTTGCCGCTATTGCCTTTTGAATGATTTCAAAACCACCACGACCCGATATCGCCAATGAATATCCATCAAGCGGCAACAAGTCATTCATCAGGGCATAACCGATCACTTTATCTACTGCATTGTGTCTGCCAACGTCTTCGCGAACCACAATCAGTTTTCCTTGTGGATCAAACAGACCAGCTGCATGAAGTCCGCCAGTCTTATCAAAAATCTTTTGCTTAGGCCGCATAATCTCCGGCAACTTCAACAATTCTGATTCCGCAATGCCAGGCGCAGATACATTTGCACAACCTCGGCCGCGCAAATCATCAATGTGCGTAGAACCACACACACCACAAGCACTGGATATTGTGAAACGTCGTTCAAGGGTTCGAGTAACGGCAGGAGCATCTGGGACAACTCGAGCCACAATCACATTCTCTTGCTCACGCGGAGTTAACTCTTTGTCTTTACAAGTTGTGATGCCAATCAAGTCTTCCCGAGTGCGCAGCAAACCTTCAGTCCAAAGAAAACCTGCACCCAATTCAATGTCTGCCCCAGGTGTCCGCATAGTTATAGCTAACTGCTGCAAGCCAGCGCCGCCATCAATTCGAATCTCAAGTGGCTCTTCCCCAACCACATGATCACTAACGGTGGTGTTGGATTTCGTCTTTAACACTTGAATCCGCTGGGATGGATTCATCGGTTCTTGGCTAGTCAACGATTTGCCATTCTGCTACCGCATTTGAAACGGTCTCGATTAACTTGCGAACTTCTTCAGGTTTTAAGGAATCTTTACCTGCGGCGTAACCAAGTAAAAAAGTTGTAAGGGGTGCTGACTTACGTTCGACTCCGTGCGCTACTTCCCGAGTTAAATCCAACAACTCAGCTGTCAGAACTTCGTGCGGATCAACGTCAAGCAAGGTTGCCACTCGACTCATCCACATTTGAGTGATTTGATCCATCGATTCACTTCCCTTAATTGCCTTAGCAACATCCTGCCACGTATCAAAGTCGACTACTTGGTCCGGATTCACTTTTACTCCAACCATCTTTAGCGTTGAAAGAAGGCGCAATGGTGACTGGTTTACCCCTTGAGTTGACATGAGCAGTTCCCGCAATAAATCGGTGCGAACGCAAGCACACAAAGGCTGTCCGCTGCCGTCGCTTGGAATTGCCCATGCTCCATCGTTGCCACTCGCAGCGGAAATCAAGGCCAAAACTGTGTCACTGGATAGAGTTTGGTCCGCCGCCGAGATGAAGACATATTCGCTGGTAACACTGACTAGCCCTGACCAGATTCCGGCCGCAGGTCCCCCATCTGGATTCATATCCGCAACCCAAGACACCTGCTCATTGCTATCGGTTTCTATGTCGCGTGGGTAACCCACTATCAAAACTTTTCCTGGACAGGACTTTATGATGTCCTCAAGTAAAGTCTTTCCGCTTAGCCCAAGTGGCAACATCGCCTTATCCAAACCGCCCATGCGGGATGCTTTGCCACCAGCGACAACGATCGAATCAGGAATTGATGCGGTAACAGCGTTCATAGGTATCAAGCATGACATGGGTTCGATAGATTGTGACTATGTCAGTGGAGATTAATCACAATGTGGAATGGGACTTGGCCGTAACGCTGAGCTTCGAATCCGTTGTGCCAAAATCCGCTGCCCAATTGCCGCTAGCGCAAGCAATCAACTTCGTCTTAGCTCAGGACCTAACCGCAGACATAGACCTGCCGCCATCTCACACCGCCATGATGGATGGCTATGCAGTCTTTGGACAGGGTCCATGGAAAATCGTCGGCGAACTTCATGCTGGTAGTTTTTTGCCTTACCTAGAAACGGGATGCGCCCTAAAAGTAAGTACCGGAGCTCACCTACCTCCACACTGCTCATTCGTCATCCCACAAGAAATGGCCACGCTATTTGAAGGCGATGTCGCAAGCAAAAGTTCATTTACACCAGGACAGCACATTAGACAGCCAGGCGACGAAGCCTTAGCTGGTGAAAGTATCGCAGTTGCTGGCACCTTGCTCACACCGGCAGTTGCTGGACTAGCGGCAAGTTCAGGTATCGATGAAGTTTTGGTTTATGAAAGACCTAGTGTTTCGATTGTGGTAACTGGAAGTGAACTAACTGCATCAGGCGCTCCTGGCCCTGGTCAGATTCGAGATTCCCTTTCAGTGCAAGTAACACCATGGGCGCAATACCTAGGAGCAGGCGTTAACCCCAGTATCAATTGTCCCGATGACTTATCGGACCTGCGGGAAGCAATTAGTAACTCTAATGGTGACATCGTAATTGTTACTGGTGGTAGTTCATTTGGTGAACATGATTACCTTCGACCTGCTCTAGAGCAACTTGGTGCAATCTATATCTTCAGCGAAATTTGGATGCGCCCTGGACATCCCTCGCTGCTCGCCAAACTTCCCGATGGCAAGCTAGTTGCAGGTTTGCCTGGCAACCCACTTGCTGCCCTAGTTAGTTTCATGACAGTTGTCGCGCCCGCACTGCGAGGTCTATCTGGGCAAAGTGAATACCGAATGGGAAAGATTGCGCTGGCAAAGGATTTTGCCTGTGACCGTACGCGCGTCGTGCCAATTGTAGTGAGTTCAGGAATGGCGGAAATGACTGAATTTCGCGGCTCCGCCATGCTGAGAGGGCTTTCTCACGCGGATGCACTCGGAGTTATTTCACCTGGCGACAATCCAGCTGGAACTCTGATTAGAGTTCTTCCACTACCTTGGCGAGTTAGTTAAGCATTCGCCTTTGCGCGAAGTTCATCAACGACCTTGTTTAAAGTCTCACTAAAGTCATTCCGATGACTCGTGACATGCTGATAAAAGTCAGAGCGCATCTGTGGTGTCCAGAATTTCACCAGGTGCTCAGAAATCCGCAGATAAGTCTCTTCGTGAACTGGGATGTTTTTCTCAATGTCTCCAGCCATGCGAGTAAGAATTGAAATGTCCACAATTAAGCCTTGGTCAAAACAGATTCGAGCGAATTGGTAGGTGCAGCACTTGAATCCGCTGGACGAATTTCTACCGCAGTTACCTTGAACTCTGGACAGTTAGTAGCCCAGTCTGAAAACTCAGTTGTGATGACATTTGCGCCACTTGTTGGGTGGTGGAAAGTTGTGTGAACAACGCCGGCAGGAACCCGATCACTAACTAAGGCAGTAAGAATGGTTTCGCCAATTCGACTCGACACTGCAATCTTTTGACCATCAGAAATTCCACGCATTGCAGCATCTGCTTCATGGATTTCCAAGACATCTTCCGGATGCCAAGTAACGTTTGCGGTTCGACGAGTTTGAGCGCCTACGTTGTACTGGCTCAGAATTCGACCAGTTGTGAGCAGCAGTGGGAACTTACGATTTGAACGCTCTTCAGTTGGCACAAATGGGGTTTCCATGAACTGACCCTGGCCACGCACAAAGCCTTCAACATGCATGATTGGAGTTCCAGTCGGAGCCGCATCGTTACAAGGCCACTGCACGCTACCAACTTCATCAAGCATTGCAAAGCTAACGCCCTTGAAGGTTGGAGTAATCTCGGCAATTTCATCCATGATCTGGGCCGCATTGTCGTAATGCATTTCATAGCCCATAGCTTGGGATAGTTCGCAAATAATTTGCCATTCTTGCTTGCCATTCTTGGCAGCCATTACTGGTCGAACGCGATTGATTCGACGTTCGGCATTGGTGAAAGTGCCATCCTTTTCCAGGAATGAAGTTCCTGGCAAGAATACGTGAGCAAACTTTGAAGTTTCATTCAAGAACAAGTCCTGTACTACAACGAGATCCATCGCCTTAAGTGACTTTTCCACGTGCATAGTGTTTGGGTCAGATTGTGCGATGTCTTCACCGTGTACAAACAGCCCACGGAATTCGCCAGAGATTGCGTTGTCAAACATGTTTGGAATTCGCATGCCTGGATCAGACATGAGTTTTACATCCCAAAGCATTTCAAATTGCTCACGAACCGCATTGTCAGAAACGTGGCGGTATCCGGAAAGCTCATGTGGGAACGAACCCATGTCGCATGCGCCTTGTACGTTGTTCTGGCCACGAAGTGGGTTAACACCCACGCCATCACGACCGATGTTTCCAGTGGCCATAGCCAGATTTGCCATACCCATAACCATGGTTGAACCCTGGGAATGTTCGGTAACACCTAAACCGTAGTAAATAGCTGCATTCTTACCAGTTGCATACAGGCGTGCTGCTTGGCGAATAGTTTCGGCTGGAACTCCAGATTGTGATTCAACTACTTCTGGACTGTTCTCCGGTAGTTCGATGAATTTACGCCAGCGATTAAACGGTCCTGGATCGCAACGCTCGGCCACAAATTCTTCATCAATCAGGCCTTCGGTTGCAATTACGTGTGCAATTGCATTGACAACTGCCACGTTGGTTCCTGGCTGAAGCTGTAGGTGGTGATCAGCCTTAATATGTGCTGATTCAACTAGATCAATCTTGCGAGGGTCGATAACAATTAAGTTTGCGCCTTCGCGAATTCGGCGCTTCATGCGAGAAGCAAATACTGGATGAGCGTCAGTTGGATTAGCGCCAATAACCACGATTACATCGGTCTTTGCTACTGACTTAAAGTCTTGAGTTCCAGCGGAAGTTCCAAACGTAGTGCTTAAGCCATATCCAGTTG
>JBIIMD010000060.1:0-6887 GCA_044232525.1 Candidatus Nanopelagicales bacterium
ACCGTGTTAACTGAAACTGTTTCAGCGTCAGTTTGGACTGCAAACTTAGGCCGAGCACATCGAGTTTCTGATGCGCTGCATGCTGGAACAGTTTCAGTTAACACGGTAGATGCGCTTGGCATGAATATTCCATTTGGTGGATTTAAACAATCCGGCTTTGGACGTGACTTATCACTTCATGCTTTGGACAAATACACCGGGTTGAAAACAACCTGGATCAGATACGAATAGAACTTAGAACAAAACTAGGAGAAGAAATGGCAACCACTAAAAAATCAACACAAGAACTAGCGGACATTGATCGTGCCCACATCATTCATCCGTACTTACCAAAGTCCACAACTGAACGGGTAATCATGGCTCGTGGTCAAGACTGTGCGCTTTGGGATACCGATGGTAAGGAATACCTAGATGCCACAGGTGGACTTTGGTTGGCTCAAATTGGACACGGTCGCGATGAGGTGGCCGCAGTTGCTGCAGAACAGATTTCAACTCTGGAATACTTCACTAGCTTTTGGGAGTTCAGCAATGAGCCAGCCATCAAGTTGGCTGCAAAGTTAGTTGAGATTTCTCCAGACAACATCAATCACGTCTATTTCACTAGCGGTGGATCCGAAGGAAACGAAGCGGCTATCAAGATGGCTCGTTACTACCATCACCGAAAAGGTGAGACCGGACGCGACTGGATTTTGGCTCGCGAGCGGGCTTATCACGGCATTGCATATGGTGGCGGATCGCTTTCGGGATTTGATGTTTACCATGATGGCTTCGGGCCAACCATGCCGCATGTTCAGCACTTAACTACCCCATGGCCTTACCGTCAGGAGTTATATAACGGACAAGATCCAACTGACTTCTTAATTAATGAACTCGAAGAGACCATCGCACGGATTGGTGCAGACAAGATTGCTGCCATGGTTGGTGAGCCAATCATGGGTGTTGGTGGCATGTTGGTTCCACCGGATGATTACTGGCCAAGAGTTCAAGAAGTGCTTCGTAAGCATGGAATCTTGTTAATCTTCGATGAAGTAGTAACTGCCTATGGCCGCGTTGGTGAATGGTTTGCGGCTCAGCACTTCAATGTGCAGCCAGACATCATCATTACTGCAAAAGGAATTACATCCGGCTATATCCCGCTGGGCGCAGTCCTAACTACTGATGCAGTAGCAGCTGAACTTGAAAAAGATTTCGGATTCCCAATGGGCTTCACCTACAACGGTCATCCAACCGCTGCTGCAGTCGCACTTAAGAATCTTCAAATCATTGAAGAAGAAGGACTGCTGGAAAAGGCTAAGAAGATGGGGCAATACCTGCACGAAGGTTTGCGCACTCTCCTGGATCTGCCGATTGTTGGCGAAGTTCGCTTTGTTGGCATGATGCATGCAGTTGAACTTGTTACTGATAAGGAAAGCCGCACTCCGCTTCCGATGTTGCAGCCTATGTTGCCAGATGTGATTCGTCGTGAGGAAGGTGTCATTGTTCGCGACTGCGCACATAACTTAGTGCTTTCCCCACCACTAATCATGACCGAAGCTGAGGCCGATCGAATGGTTGCGGCAATGCGCAAGGTACTTGAGAGAACAACACCAGACGGTGTAATTCACTAAACGGCATCAGCAAAAGTGTGGCAACGTAGGCTACTTTGTTATGCGAGTGAGGTTACTGTTTGTATTGCTTGGGGCAGTAATTCTTGTAGTTTCAATGAACTACTCAAGACCGTCAATCACAGTATCTCCCGAAGCTGTCGTTGATTACTGCGCCTATTCAATCTCGGGTGAAGTAAGAGCAATTACAAGTGGTGCATGCAGGAGTGATGAATGGTCTCTCGGCCGTTCATCACTAGAGCGATCTAAAGTCCGCCCAAAATCACTCGACCCACAGTTGATTTCTCGGTTTCTGGCCGCCCAGGTAGCCGGTCGAGAACTTGGCTACGAACTGTCAATAACGAGCGGTTACCGAAGTATCGAGTACCAAGAATTTTTGTTTCAAAGAGCGATAAAGAGACATGGTTCGGAGGCTGCAGCGAGCAAATGGGTTTTGCCACCTGAAAAATCTAATCATCCTTGGGGTATGGCAATTGACGTTAACTACCTGCCAGAGGATGCGAATGCAAAAGATGGTGCAGCTTGGCTGGAGGCAAGTGGGTATAAGTTTGGATTATGCAGGCGTTACCAAAATGAATGGTGGCATTTTGAGCCACTGGTTGAGCCAGGCATGAAATGCCCAAATTTGGAACCCTACCCCTCTTAACGAGTACCTAAGGTTGCAGTCAGTTGCGCAGTAATTGCATTCCAGGCAGAAATTCCACGCTCTTCAGTGGGCCAAGTATTTGAATATCCAGTAAAGATCCAGCGTGGAGATTTTTCTGTATCCCAAACGTAACCCAGAGTGTTTACCCGCCAAAGTCCAACAGGTGGCTGATCCCCCTCTACTGACAAGTACCAACCATTCTTTACTGCAGCTGACCACTCAACAGGGATACCACCTGTGCTTCCTGCTCCCCAGGCTTGCTCTGGATTTACCCTAATCATCAAGTCGCGCAGAATCACACGTTGCGCTTCAGGTAGTGGACTCTCGGATGTTCCAACCACTTGATTCAAAAGTAGTGCCTGATCACTTGAAGTTGTCTGTATAGTTCCCCAGGTTCTGCCGATGTTTGTCGAAGTAAGCCCATACCGCTGGATCACTGAAGCGATACTAATATTCTCGCCAATTGCACGAAAGAGTCGATTAGCTGAATCATTGTTGGATTCTGTAATCATGAGTTCCATGTCTGACGAAACAGCCGCGTAATCCAAGGTTTCATCAGCAACCATTTCCAACACACCTATTGCAACAATGACTTTGCCTGTTGATGCAGTTGGAAAAGTTACTGCACTGTCCCCTATTGAATACGTGCAGCCTTCAACTAAATCAATCACGGTCACATTGAAGTCTGTTGGCTGAAACTCAGCAGACCAGGCATCGACAAATGTTTGTGGCACAGGCGAGTTTGCCTCGCAATCAAATGCTGGCGTTACTACGGGTAGTGGAATAGGTGCTGCGGATCCTGCTACTGGTTGGGATGTGATGGCTCCTGATGCGAGTCGCAAAATCACAATTAAACCTAAAAAGATAGATCCAAACACAAGTGTGCGGCGTACCACGAATCTGGCTCTTGATGGGCTCTGATCACTCACGTGCCCGCGAAAGGAATCGAACCTTCGACCTTCTGCTCCGGAGGCAGACGCTCTATCCACTGAGCTACGCGGGCAAAACTAACTGCCTGTGTGACTTTATCAGTGCCAGCAATTTGGCCCCACAAACGGCAAAGATGACATACAGTGGAAAGAGCAAGACACGGGAGTCCACAACCAGGTGGGCTGAGAGGGTGTCCGATCTTTTGATCATCACACCGACCGTTTAACCAGTCCGGTAATGCGGATTGCAGGAGGAATGCAATGTTTTCAGAAATCAATGAATTTGTTAGCACTGTTTTATTCACAGTGTTGGGCTACCAGGTAACTCTGCTTGAGTTAATTGCAGTTGTCACGTCAGCCACGGGAGTCTGGCTGGGCACCACCGGCAAACGAATCATGTGGCCCTGGTACGGATTAAGTGGAGTGCTTTACGGCTGGCTATTTTTCAATTACGACCTTTACGCCAGTGCCTCGCTTCAGCTCGTTTTCATAACTGCAGCAATTTGGGGCTGGTTTGGCTGGGGGCCAAAAGGTGCGCAATCACAAAATCTGCCTTGGATTTGGCGTATAACCATTCTTAACTCAGGAGTACTGGTTTGGCTGGCAGTGACTCCCCTTTTAGTATCACTTGGAGCTGCAGCCGCTCTCCCAGACGCATTTGGTTTGGTATTTAGTGTCATTGCGCAAGTCCTGATGGTTTTGCAATTTCGCGAAAACTGGGTGATTTGGTTTGTTGTCAACGTTGTCTACGTTGCACTCTTTTGGTCACAAGACCTCAAGTTCACTTCGTTGCTATATGTTGTCTTTGCTGCAATCGCACTGCGCGGTTGGATCAACTGGCAAAAATTACAGCGCACTGACAGTCAGTAACTGGTCCATGGCTTTCTTTGACGTTTCCGCAATTAGGGCTGCTATTGAAAACAGTGACTCCCGTTGTGGGAATACCAAAATTGTCACAATTGATGGGCCGGCTGGTTCTGGTAAAACAACTTTGGCAAACGAACTATCGAGTGAATTGGAGAATGCCACTGGAGTCATGAGCGTTGTTCACCTGGATGAGCTCTATGAAGGTTGGGACGAAGCGTTAGGTCAAAAACTTTTTGATCGCATTGAAGCTTGGATTTTGGCACCAATTAGACATGGTTTAGATCTTAAATTCCTGAAGTACGACTGGCATCAAGGGAAGTACGCGAGTTGGTCTGAATCACCACTGACCCCAATTGTCATTATCGAAGGCGTTGGTTCAGGACACAGTGCGCTTCGCGAATATGTCTCCCAAGCAATTTGGGTTGAAGCCGATGAGCAATTGCTGCTAGATCGCGTAGTTCAAAGAGATGGTGAAGCCATACGCGAAGAAATGTTGATTTGGAAATCTCGCGAACGCGCCTACTTTGACTTACATGATGTGAAGCGAGCTGCACATATTCATATGCAAGGACAGTAGCTCATTTCCCAGGTCAACAGACCCGAATTACCAGGGAACTACTTGGCGATCTTCCCAAAGCAAACCAGTTTCAGTTTCTGGAGTATGTTCCCTGGTAGCTAGCCAGATAATTGTGTCCGCTGCTTCTTCTGGACTGCGTGGTGCATCAGGCCCACCCATGTCAGTTCGTGTGTGGTTAGGGCACATGGCATCAACTAAAACTCCGCGGGTTCCGTTTCCAAGTTCTGCAGCCAAATTTTTGGTTAATGCATTAACAGCAGTTTTGGATATTCGATACGGAGCCAGTCCTCCTGCAAGACCTGGTCCAGTGAATCTGCCAAGGCAGGCTGACACGTTGATGATTCGACCAGATTTGCGTTGTGCCATTTGGGGTCCAATTGCAGAAATCATATTGAACGTGCCATCCAGATTTGTTCCCATAACTCGATGCCATTCTTCATTCGAGGTACGAAGAGTTTTGGCCATTTTCTCGCTCATCACGCCAGCTGAGTTAATCAATATGTCTGCTTGTGGCGCTAGCGAGTGCTGGCTTATCTTCTCTGAGACTTTTGTGCCATCGGAAACGTCAACACAAATGCTGTCAACATCTACGCCTTGATCCAAAAGGGCCGAGACTGCAGAACTTAGGTTGTCCGGATTTCGCCCAACAAGCACCACAGTGGCACCAAGCGCGCCGAGTGACTTGGCTGCGGCAAGGCCAATTCCACGAGAACCGCCTGTGATTACTGCCACTTTTTCGGCAAGGTCGGAATGATTCAAATCGAAATGGGGTGCAGTTGTCATGCTCTTACCCTGCCCTAGCCCCAGAGCTTATGCACGTTGAAGCCCTTGTCGGATGGGCGATACGATTTCCTTATAGAGCAGTATCTCGAGTTCAACAAGGAAGGCCCCCAAGCCGTGTCCGGACCAACAAATAGTCCATTTGGTGCAAATGATTGGCTCGTTGACGAGTTGTATCAACAGTTTTTAGAAGATAAGCAATCCGTTGATCCAGCCTGGTGGGACTTTTTCGCCGACTACTCTCCTGCTGACCACTCACCTCACGCATCAACAACTAAATCTGCTGCGCCGCCAGCTCCTGCTGCTGCAACTGCACCTGCGGCCACTCAGTCTGCACCCACTGTTCAAGCACCAGCTCCAGCCAAATCCGAAGGTGCTGCTCTGGCCAGCAAGCCAGCTCCAGCATCACTTGCTGATGATGTTATTGAGAAACTTAAAGGGACTTCGGCTCGCGTGGTAACAAACATGGAAGCCAGTCTTGAAATTCCAACTGCAACTTCAGTTCGCGCGGTTCCGGCAAAACTTATGGTCGACAATCGCATTGTAATTAACAATCACTTAGCACGTGGTCGTGGCGGCAAGGTTAGTTTCACTCACATAATTGGTTTTGCAATTGTTCGTGCCTTACGCGAAATGCCTGACATGAATGTTTCGTACACAACTGTTGAAGGTAAGCCTGCGATCGCTCGCCACCAACAAGTTGGGCTTGGACTTGCGATTGATCTTGCAAAAGAAGATGGCTCCCGTCAATTACTTGTTCCTTGCATCAAGTCTGCTGACACGATGGACTTTGCGGCTTTCTGGGCCGGGTATGAAGATGTAATTCGTAAGGCACGTTCTGGAAAACTTGCGGTTGAAGATTTCCAAGGAACTACAGCTAGCCTGACAAACCCAGGAACAATTGGAACCGTTCACTCAGTTCCTCGATTGATGCCAGGACAAGGCGTAATCATTGGCGTAGGTGCCATGGATTATCCTGCTGAATGGCAAGGCGCTTCCGACGATGCGTTAGCTCGAAATGCAGTTAGCAAGATCATGACTTTCACCAGCACATACGACCACCGAGTAATTCAAGGGGCGCAATCAGGTGATTTCTTACGTCGAGTTCATCAGCTGCTGCTTGGCACTGATGGTTTTTACGATGACATTTTCCGTTCACTCCAGATTCCATATGAACCAATTCGTTGGGCCCAAGATCTAGCCACATCTCATGATGCTGATCTAGATAAAACTGCTCGAGTTCAAGAAATGATCCATGCTTTTCGAGTGCGTGGACATTTATTAGCAGACATTGATCCACTTGAATACCACCAACGATCCCATCCAGATCTAGACATTGCCAACCACGGAATGACTTTGTGGGATTTGGATCGTGAATTTGCCACAGGTGGATTTGGTGGTCGTCCTTTCGCCATGCTTCGCGACATCCTAGGAACTCTTCGTGACGCTTACTGCCGCACAATCGGCATCGAATACATGCACTT
>JBIIMD010000061.1:0-6881 GCA_044232525.1 Candidatus Nanopelagicales bacterium
AACTATTCGTCAAAATCCTCTTTGCGAGTATTTGCATCTAACCTTTGATTGATTCCTGAAAAGTACCCAGAAATTCTTCCGCCCAGTTGCGACCTTTGACTATTAAGTAGCACTAGAGATATCAGTCCCGAACCTAAAAATCCCAAAATGATTAGTAGCGGACCACGTAGGCCAAACAAATAACCGATTCCCAAGGTGACTGCAAGTAATCCCAGGCGGGCCAGAGTGTATGAAATAAATGGGTTCACAGGCTGAGTTTACGCCTGTTCGCGGACTTATGAATTCTGACTTACGATTTAGGTATGCCTCGCTTTGTTTTGATCGTGTTGACCATCGGTCTTTCGGTCTACGCTTTAGTCGACTGTCTGCAAACGCCAAATCCAAAAGCGCTACCGAAATTGGTTTGGGTTGCAATCATTGTTCTGATTCCAGTGATTGGTCCATTGCTTTGGATATTGTTTGGTCGCACAAATGGTCGCGGCTGGGGACGCGGCGATGATGACGTTTTTGCACCTGATGATGATCCGAGTTTTTTGCGAGACCTATCGCCACGACGATAGGCGCTTACTAAAGGCCTGAGTACGAATGCAGACCTTGAACAAAAATGTTTACAACGAAGTAGTTGAACAAAATCGTGGCGTATCCCGCAATTGCGACATAGGCAGCTTTTTTACCTCGCCAACCAGCAGTTGCACGAGCGTGCAAGTAAGCCGCATAGATTACCCAAGTTATAAAAGCCCAAGTTTCTTTTGGATCCCAACCCCAGTAACGACCCCAAGCAGCTTCCGCCCAAATTGCGCCAGCAATAACGGCAAAGGTCCAGATTGGAAACATGAAGGCGTGAATTCGATATGACATCAGATCTAGGCGATCTGCTGAAGGTATGCGCTCGGCAATCGCTGCACTGCGGACTGGTTCCTTGCCTGCTGCAACCCGATCCTCAGCGGATTGAGCTACTAGATACAAACCAGAAAGCGCGGCACCAATTGTGAAAGCACCAAAACAGACAACCGCAGCTGATACGTGAATCGCTAACCAATATGAATTAAGGGCTGGAACTAGTTGAGAACTTTCGGCATAAAGAACAGTGAGCGCTAGACCCAGATCAAGCAAGACGGGAACTGTGATGAAAACGCCAAGCCAACGTAGATCGCGCGAAAGGGACATCAAACAGTAAGTCAGCGACACTGCAAAGCCGGCTGCCAGCGAGAACTCATACATGTTTCCCATTGGGACTCGGCCAGCCGAAAGTCCTCGGAACAGAATCGCCATGCCTAGCAATAGAGTTCCAAGCCACGTTAGGGACATACCAATGTTTCCAGCGCGGCGACCTTCTCCTAAGTCACCATCATCAGAAACTGAAGTAGAAACTGAAGGCTTATCTAAGGTTGCAGTTGATCCCATTCGAACTTGGTGCGAAGCACTTGTGCGTTGCGCTGAAGTTTCGATGGTTTCAAGTCTGCGACCCTTGGCTAACGAAATACTAAAAGCAACCATGGCTCCTGTGAATGCAGTCATGGATCCATAAACCATGGCGTTACTTGCTTGTGCCAATGTTTCATTTACAGTCATTACATTTCCTCCGGAGCATTTACCAATTTGGCAAGCTGTGAAATTTCATCCGCCAAACCAGGAGCTTCAGTTTTTGATAACCCAGCAACTTCAATCAGATTACCTCGCTGACCTGATGGCGTCACCCGCAACCAAGCGCGACGTCTTGGTATCAAAAGCGACAACGACAATCCAACAATGGAAGCAATAGCTGCACCTAGGGCCCAGCCTTTACCTGGATCTTTTGTAATCACAAAGGATGCCCATTGACGATATCCAGTAAATTCAACGGTTCCCGCCGAATTTGGAAGATTCCAAGAATCACCCGGAGCCATCTCTTCAATTCCAATTCGTTTCATGTTTTCAGTTTCAAGGCGATAGACACTTTGCGGCATTCCAGAATCGAGACCTAAATCACCCTGCCACGCACTCAGGTAAACCTCAGGATCATCGGGGGCTGGAAACTTCGAAATTGGACCATTTGTGAAGTCTTCTGAAACAGTTGGCAGGAAAAATCCTTGGAGCCCAATTTGTGGAACCGTATCGGGGACTTTAACAACTCCACTTGAAGTGAATGCTGAGTCTTGTGGCAAAAATACGGCGGCATCTTCCCAAACAACTTTTCCATCAGCATCTCGCACAGTGAACTCCGGTGCATAACCATGTCCAACGAGATAAACCGTAATACCAGAAGTTCTTAGTGGATAGTTGACCTCAATCGTTACTGGCCTTGGTTCTGACTTGGGATCATCCTTAACCAAAACATCTGCACTGAAGGCTCGTGGTGCTCCATTTTGCTGTCCCCCGCGTTGGAATACAGACTCGAAATCTTTTAACTCAAATGAAAATGGTGGCAAGTCATCAGCGCCGAACATGCGGCCTGGAGCGAACGTGTCGTACTGAGTTACGTTGTTCGCAAATCCAGCATCTTCCCGAACAATTACCGTTCCTCGATAACCAACTGCTCCGCCATAACCAACTGCGATTAACAAAACCAAAAGCGACAGATGAAATAGTAGGTTTCCGGTTTCCCGGGAATAGCCTTTTTCAGCTGAAAGCCAATCTTCGCCTTGACGCACACGCCAGCCACGCTTCTTCCAGGCATCTGCTGTATCAGTCACCACTTGTGATGTGTCACCGTTACTTTGCCGCTGCTGGTAAACCGGCAATCGACTTAGATTCCTTGGTGCCGCCGGAGGCTGACTACGAAGTTCTTTGTAGTGATCTAATGCGCGCGGCAATACGCAACCAGTTAGGGAAATGAAAAGCAGAAGATAAATTGAGGCAAACCATGGCGAGGCAAAAACATCAAACATGTATAGCCGATCCAATATCGGACCAGTATCAGGATTGTCTTCAAGGAATTCATTTACTCGAAGCGGTGATGTGCCACGCTGTGGAAAAATCGATCCCGGAATGCTGGCAAGCGCTAGCAAGAAAAGCAAAATTAAGGCAACGCGCATGCTGGTTAGCTGTCGCCATAACCAACGCATAGTCGCCATTATCTATTCACCACTTCTTTTTAATTGCATTAAAGCCATTCCTATTCACGATTCAACTTACGTTAAATCGGTACTCCCCAATCGGCTGCCCAAACACGCAAGCCAATGGTTAGGTCATTCCAATATCCAGTTACAAGTAGTAACCCGATCACAATAAGCATGACTCCACCGAAATACATAATTCCCCGTGAGTGCTTACGCAAAACTTTCACAGTTCGAACACTTCGTTCGAAGAACAAAGCAATGAACACAAACGGAAGTCCCAGCCCTAAGCAATAAGCCGCACTCAAGATAGCGCCACGGACGGCACTCGCCTCAGTCAATGCCATGCCTTGTACAGCTGCCAAAGTGGGGCCAATGCAAGGAGTCCATCCGATTGCAAATAGTGCGCCAAGTAGAAACGCTCCGAATAAAGTTCCAGTTGGAACTCGGTGGATTCTGATGTCTCTTTGAATCGCCGGAATGGCTCCCAAAAAACCAAGACCAAGAATTACGACAACTACACCCATAACCATCTGAATGGTTCGTTGATACTCAAGGAGCAGTTGTCCGATGCCACCAAATAGTGCGCCATACGAAATGAACACAACTGAGAATCCGGAAACAAAAATTATCGATCCCCATACCGCGCGCGATCGCGACACCGAAGTGCGTTGCGCAGTTGCCCTGGCTCCGGCGATCCCCGTTATGTAAGAAAGGTACCCAGGAACTAATGGAAGTACGCACGGCGATAGAAATGAAACTAGACCAGCAAGGAACGCGAGTGGGATAGCTAGTAACAACGACCCGGAAGTTATCGTTTCAACTATCTCGACAATTGGCATTAGCTTTCACTTTCCAAAACTGCTGCGAGGACAACTCTTAATTCAGACTCAGTAGTTGGACCTAGAATTCGCGCTGCAACCCTGCCCTGCGAATCCAAAATTATTGTGGATGGAGTTGCAGCTGGCCCTAAATTTCCAAAAACTAAAGTTAGTTGGCCATCCTTATCTCGAATAGATGGATACGTTGTCTTAAACCTGTCGTTAAATGCCTTAGCTGCAGCAAGTCCATCTCGGGTGTTAAGGCCAAGGAATTCAACTCCTTGATCTTTGAACTGCTGATACGAGTTCTCAAGATCGGCTGCTTCAGATCTGCATGGTCCGCACCAAGATGCCCAAAGGTTTACAACTATCGGGCTACCTTGCCAATCGGCAATATCGAGCTTGCTTCCATAAAGTGTTTCGCCAGATAGCAATATGGCCTCGCCACGCTCTTCCGGTGAAACCAGGACTGTGCTGCCATCACCAGAGATGTAGCCAGTGTCAGAAGTATTTGAAGCAGTATTCGCGCTACATCCAGTCAGGAGCACAATACCTACACCTGCAAAAACTAGAGCGGCAACTTTACGCACCGGCGATCTTGCTCGCTTTCCCCAAAAGGTCTGCGCTTGGTTCGGTATACAAAACTGCAACCAATTCATCGTCATCAAAAGTTAGCGAAGTTAATGAAGCCAAGCTGCATTGCCGCTTGCGTGGATCATGCGGGAAACGTCGATCTTCGAAATCAAGTCGGCTAATCCAAATCGGAAGTTGGTGACTAACTAATACCGCTTCGTGTCCACGAGCTGCATTTCTAGCATCAGCAACGGCTTGGCGCATGCGGGCAGCAACCACAACGTATGGCTCACCCCAGGATGGCCGAATCGGATTGTAGAGATGACGCCAAGCTCGAGGCTGCCGCAAAACACCATCACCAACTGATACTCGCTCACCTTCAAACACATTGTCGGCTTCAATCAAATTCTCATCAGTGCCAATAGTTAGACCAAATACGCCACCAATTGGCGCAGCGGTTTGTTGGGCACGCTCTAATGGTGATGCCGTAACTACAGTCACGTCTCGCGAGGTCAAAGCTTGCGCAGCACGCTCTGCCATTTCGTGACCTAGTTCTGACAGTCGATAACCAGGAAGACGTCCGTAAAGGACTTTGTCCGGGTTATGTACTTCACCATGACGCAGTAAGTGAACCGTTGTCCGCATACTACTAATCAGATCACGTTGCGCGACGTCGTGCAGCCGAGCGCTTGCGAGATGGGCGCCAACCGACTGAGCCAGAAGTTTCGGCTTCATCGCGAAGTGCGCCACCATGTACGGCCAAGGCGTTGGCTAAAGCAGTGATTGTGGCGTCTTCTGGAAGCACATCTACCCGTAAACCATGCTCTTGAGCGGTCTTGGCAGTTGCTGGACCGATGCAAGCAATGATCGTCGTTGGGTGCGGTTTGCCAGCGATTCCAACCAAGTTTCGAACCGTACTGCTTGAGGTGAAAATCACAGCATCGAACCCGCCACTCTTGATGGCTTCCCGAGTCTCAACTGCAGGAGGTGCGGCCCGAACTGTGCGGAAGGCGGTTACATCTTCGACTTCCCAGCCGAGTGCGGTTAGACCCGCAACTAAAGTGTCAGTGGCGATGTCAGCGCGAGGTAAGAAGATTCGATTAATTGGATCATTGATCGAATCAAACTCTGGCCACTCTTCAAGCAAGCTTGCCGTGGTCTGCTCTTCTTCAGGTATCAAATCTGGGCGAACACCCATTGCAACTAACGCGTTAACTGTGTCTTCACCAATTGCTGCAATCTTGATTCCTGAAAGTGAACGAGCATCTAGACCGTACTCTTCAAAGCGTTCCCGAATTGCTCGAACTGCATTGAGGCTAGTGAAAACAACCCATTCGTAACGACCAGAGACGAGACCGTGCACTGCGCGTTCCATTTGCTGTGGTGTGCGAGGTGGCTCAACGGACATAGTCGGAACTTCAAATGGAACCGCACCAAATGAAATCATTTGTTCGCGTAAGTTTTCAGTTGAATCCTTAGTGCGAGGCACAAGTACTCGCCAACCATGCAGTGGTCGGTTTTCAAACCAAGCTGTGCGATCGCCAACTGTGTCACCGATGATTACGATCCCGCTGCCACTTTGCTTTGCAAGCTTTACTGCGTTTGGAAGCGCTTCAAGAGTTGAGTGCAAGGAACGCTGTTCCACTGTTGCGCCATCGCGGACAATTGCAACTGGTGTTGAGCCTTCCCGACCTGCCTTGATGAGCGCTTTCGAAACTTCCGTTACTCGATCTGCAGCGTTGTGCACTACGAGTGTCACAAGTGGATCGATATGGGCAGACCAATCGACGATTGGCGAGTCAGCATCGATGATCCGAACTTCGCGAGTGCGGCCACCCGTTAGTGAAACACCAACGTGGGCTGCAACTGCTGTCAATGGAGATACTCCAGCGGCAACTTCGAAGGCATGTCCTGCCTTGGCGATAGCTGAGGTCTCCATGGCAAGTCGCCCATCAAGAACTGGATCACCTGAAAGTAAGCGGACGACCTGCAGGCCATCCTTGCGGGCATCAACTAGGACTTTTGTTCGAGCCGCCAACGAAAGTGGGGCACCTGCATTGTCCACGGCAACAAGTACTTGTCCGGAGGAAACTATCTCGGCTAAGCGAGCTATATCCTCATCAACAACTACGACATCGGCTGTCTGAAGCAACCTATGTGCGCGAATGGTTAATAAATCTGGATCACCGGGTCCGGCAACCACAAAAGACACTCCGACTGCGGCAGATACCTGCGAGCTAGCCATTTACACACCTACCTTGTTTGTGTACTTGCAGCTTTGGGAAGTCATTTTTTTATCCTGCATTCGCTTGAGTCAACGCACTTTGAGATTTGCGCTGTTCGTGGAATGCAAGAATCTGTAGTTCGGTCGCAAGGTCTACGCGACGCACGTCAACACCAGCTGGTACTTCGATAAGCACCGGTGCGAAATTCAAAATACTTGTGATGCCGT
>JBIIMD010000009.1:0-22526 GCA_044232525.1 Candidatus Nanopelagicales bacterium
TTGACAGTTGGTCACGCTAAGCGCATGGACATCATTGGTTTAGCGAGCTAAACCAATGATGTCCCAATAGACACAGCGCTTATTTTGATTGCATGAAATGCAATCAATGTTGGTTTAGCGAGCTAAACCAATGATGTCCCAATAGACACAGCGCTTATTTTGATTGCATGAAATGCAATCAATGTTGGTTTAGCTAGCTAAACCAATGATGTCCCAATAGACACAGCGCTTATTTTGATTGCATGAAATGCAATCAATGTTGGTTTAGCTAGCTAAACCAAATTAAAAACTACGAAGTTGTTGTGAATCCCACACGACCAGCGGTCTGGGCGCCGATTTCGATGAAGGCAATCTTGTCACCAGGAACAATGACCGTTCGACCCTTTTCATCGGTCAGAGTCAAAAGTGAGCCAGTGGAAAGTGCGGTATCAACAGATTTCTGGACTGCAGCTAAAGCTTCATTGCTTTCAAGAACTACTTCACGAGTTACATGTTGAATGCCAATTCGAATTTCCATAACGTCTGCTCCAAAAATTTTATGCGGGTAATTAAGAGTCTACGTTAACTGATGCGATTTTCTAGATGAAGTATGTCAGCCTCGGGCGAACTAGCTTTAGCGTTGACTGCGCTTAATCCATTCCAAGCCAGATCCAGGGTTTGGGAAATAGCATCTTCCATCGCGATCGGACGACCTAGTCGAAGCCAGCGCCAAGCTGCGGCTTGGGCCATACCGCATAATCCACCAGCAAGAATGTTTGCCTCACCGACCGACTTTCCAGTTTGGTTTGCAACTTCGGCGCCCACCACACGGGAAACTTGAGCGACAACATCTTCTACCCGAGCCCGAACTTCATGATTCATGGTGAAGTCAGATTCGAAGATCAACCTAAATCCACGATCGGCGTCATCAACCAGTTTGAAGTAACAAGAAATTGCAGCTTCAAGTCTGTTTTTGTTTCCAACGGCGGCATCAATTGATTCAGTTATGTGCTGCACAAGGAAATCGACGCGTTCGTCCAACACACCAAGGTAAAAATCTTGCTTGGAAGAAAAATGCTGATACAGAATTGGCTTACTTACCCCAGCTCGCTCGGCAATGTCATCCATAGATGCCAGATGGAACCCTTTTTCAGTGAAGACCTCTAAGCCAGAAACCATGATTTGATTGCGACGAGCAGATTCCTTGGACGCAGTGCTGTCAGCCAACTCCCCAGATTGAGGTTTCAGGGTCTGACTAAAGAACGGGACTTCATCCATGGCTCATACGTTAGGGGGTGGGGGCAAACTTGTCTCACTGACCCCAGTTTTCTGCAAAACCCTTGCGATAACTGTCCATGATGCATCGCGACTAACCATGAAACCAAAAAACAGGGTTTGATAGAGGTATAACGTTCTCAGGAGTCAAAATGTCACTACCCCCATTGGTTGAACCAGCTGCAGAGCTGACCGTTGATGAAGTGCGCCGCTACAGTCGTCACCTGATCATTCCTGATGTTGGCATGGCCGGACAGAAGCGACTTAAGAACGCAAAAGTATTATGCGTAGGCGCAGGCGGTCTTGGGAGTCCAGCGCTTATGTATTTAGCAGCAGCTGGTGTTGGAACTTTGGGCATTGTCGAATTCGACACTGTAGACGAATCAAACTTGCAGCGACAGATTATTCACAGTCAAAGTGATATTGATCGCCCGAAAGTTGATAGTGCCGCTGACACAGTGAAGGGAATCAACCCATACGTAAATGTGATCAAGCATGAAACCCGACTTGATTCAACAAACGTCATGGAGCTGTTTGCGCAGTATGACTTGATTGTGGATGGCACAGACAACTTCGCAACTCGTTATCTAGTTAATGATGCGTGTGTTTTGCTCAACAAGCCTTACGTCTGGGGTTCGATTTATCGCTTCGATGGTCAAGCAAGTGTGTTCTGGTCTGAACATGGTCCGTGCTACCGATGCCTTTACCCAGAGCCACCACCACCAGGAATGGTTCCATCTTGCTCTGAAGGTGGAGTTCTTGGCGTGCTTTGCGCATCAATTGGTTCCATTCAAGTAACTGAGGCAATCAAAGTACTAACGGGAATTGGTGATCCACTAGTTGGTTCCCTAATCGTTTACGATGCACTTGAAATGACTTATCGCAAAATAAAAATGCGTAAAGATCCAAATTGTGCAGTTTGTGGCGAAAACCCAACTGTGACCGAGTTAATTGATTACGAAGCATTCTGTGGCGCAGTGTCCACTGAAGCCGCGGAAGCCATTGTTGATTCAACGATCAACGTTAAGCAACTGGATGAAATGTTGAAGGCCCGCGAGCGTGGTGAGAAAGACTTCTTGCTTATCGATGTCAGAGAACCAAACGAATATGACATCGTCAGTATTCCAGGTGCTGTGCTAATACCAAAGAATGAATTCTTGATGGGTGATGCCTTAACCAAGATGCCAACTGACAAGCAAATTGTTTTGCATTGCAAAGTGGGCGGTCGCTCAGCAGAAGTGTTGGCCGCCGTTAAAGGCGCAGGATTCAAGGACGCAATTCATGTAGGTGGCGGCGTTCTGGCCTGGGTTAGCCAGATCGAACCTGAAAAACCTTCGTACTAAAACGACCTAGAGATCACCAGTTCGTTGCAAATTTTGGAATGCAAACCAGCCAGGAATGGTTGGAAACCAGAACGTTGATAACCGAAATACCAGGGTTGCAGAGATCGCAATGCCAGGATCGATTCCGGCCGCAGTTAGACCAGCAGCTAGCGCTGCCTCAACAGCACCTAAACCACCTGGTGTTGGTGCGGCTTGACCGACTACCGAAGCAGCTAAATACACCAAGGCAATAGCTGCAATCGAAGCATCTTCTGTGAAGGCTCTGACTGAGGCAACCAAGCACGCACAGTAAGCCAAGTTAAGTAGTAAAACCCCGAGTACGCCGCTAACTAGTTTTTTAGGTTGATTTGCAAGTGATGAAAGTCTAGGTAGCACTTGCGAAAAAATCGGCTGGATTTTTTCAGTAGCCCAACGTCTCACATTAGGGATCATGAATAGTGCAGAAGCTGAAAGTGCAACAACGAGAAAGACAATGACTGCTGTGCGAGGCGGTTGGAACGAAAAATCACTTGAAGTACCGGCGGCAATTACGGCAATGAAAAGCAAAACAATGTGACTAAAAAAAGCTAACGCTTGGGCCACAGCAACGCTGGCTCCAGCCAATGCAGTATGCATGCCTTGCTTTGAAAGGTAGCGAACATTTATTGCTACTGAGCCTAGGGTTGGTGGCGCAACTAAGGTTGCAAATGAAGCAGCCCATTGTGCTTGAAAGGTTTTCCAAAATGAAAGGCGCTCAGGAACTACACCCGAGAGCGCCATAGTTGCGGCAACGTAAGTAAGAATCGAGAAACCTAACCCAGTTAGAAGCCATCCAGAGTTTGCTGTTCTAAAAACCTCAATGAAGTTAACTTGGCCAAGCTGGGTTAGCAATAGGTAGGCAGCAATAGTTCCTGCGAAGATTGTAATTAGCGTTCGTGGTTTAACGCGCTCAATCTCAATCTGCTCCACTTTAGATTCCGGCATGTTTTTCAAGATTGTTGCCCGCAAAGTGGCTAGCAATTCACGGTCATCCTTTAAAAGTGTGCGTGTATGAGGAGACAAGGCAACTGGCTGCAGTGCTGGCAAAGCCCGTGCTAGGCCAACATCACCGAGCACGACGCGAGCGGCTTGAATTGCCCGTGCTGGATCTGCAGACAATGAAAGAGTTACTAGAGCTTCAGCGAGATCAATTCTGAGCAATACATCCGATGCCGCAACAGCGCCATCCTCGAGACCTTGAATGTAAACCTTGCCATCGTTGGCCTGAAGAAAGTTTTCGGCTATCAAGGATCGATGTGCAATTCGGGCTGATTGCAAATCTCGAACTATTTCCCAAGCACCCGCCAGTTCGGCATCACCCAAGGTGTGGCCGACTGAGTCAAAAGATCTTCCGGGTACATGTTCGAATGCAAGTACTGCAGCATCGGGACCTACTTCGGCTACCGCAATTAGGTGTTGTGTTGAGATTCCTGCGGTAGATATAGCCCAACTGTTAAGGGCAATCCGCTCCAACCTTCTTCGCATTGATGTACCCGACCCAGCCGAATCATCACGTAAGCGAACTGAGCGGTAGATCGCTTGGGCCAGTCCAGCACCCTCTAAATCGCGATCCAACACAATCAAATCAATTCGTTGCCCATCAGTAGTGCTGGCATCGTATTTGCGCCCTGACTCTAAAACCTCGGCTGCTCGTAACAGCGTCAGCGGTATTCCGAGTGCAGACATAGCTTTGGCAATTTCATTTCCAGATGGGCGAGTAGTGTCAGTTCCAAGCAAGTATCGAATAAGAAGACCCGTAGCCCAACCAGCAAGTATTGAAACACCAAGTCCCGCTGCAGTAACACCGCCACTAACAATATTTGCTAGCGCAATTGACCCGATGACAATGCCAGCAACAATATTCCATCTTGGTCGCGACATAATTCGGGCCACGGTTGTGAAGGCGGCTAGGCCTCCAACAACAACACTAAATGGGACTGCAGTTGCTGGATCAGTAGTTCCAGCAAAGGCGAGTAGCAGTCGATCTGAGTCGGATTTAATTAAGGCCCAAGATGAAAGTGAAAGGATTAAAACAGTTGCTAGTAATCCGGCAATGGATTCAACTAATTGTCGAGTGCGTTTACGAATCAATAAATCTAGTGAGGCAGCTGCGGGGAAAACTAGAGCGCCAAAGCCACTGACTAAGTTGGTGATCAAGATAATTGGCGCTGGAAGTCGATTGGCGCCTTGTGCGATATCTTGATCAATTCCGGTTGTTGTACTTTGCGCTAAAAATGCCAAAAGTCCAACGATAACGATGGTAAATACCGTGAAAGCAAATCGAGCCAAGTCAGCGGGGCGTCGAAGTCTTCGATCTAGGACTGCATCTTCAATTACCAAGGTCGAGGTAGATGCCGTTGGTGCCACGGACATTCCCCAATCAATAGGTCAATGAAAAGTACTTACTTACATAATCTTGCCTGAATAATCGAGGATTGCGAAAGCCTGATGCTGATTTGTCACCCTTACATGGTGGAATAAGGAGCAATGACTCGCTTAATCCTTGATCGCACCCCGGCATTGCCGCATGTTGCGCCAACCTTGGATGAGGATCAACTTCGTGTTGTAAATCATCGACAAGGCGCCATGCGGGTTTTGGCGGGTCCAGGTACAGGCAAGACCACAACCTTGGTAGCTGCAATGGCTGCGCGTTTATCTGGCCCAGAAGCCCTTCATCCAAATCAAGTCTTGGGACTAACTTTTGGCCGCCGAGCTGCCATTGACTGGCGAGATCAAGTCACGGCTGCTGTTGGTGGTGGCGTGGTTCCGCTAGTTAGCACTTTCCATTCTTTTTGTTATGCATTAGTCAGACAATTTCAATCTGACGAGGTTTATGTCACAGCCACTCGACTTTTATCTGGACCAGAACAACAAGTACGCTCGCGACAACTTTTCGCAGATGCGATTGCTGACCAAAGACTTGATTGGCCCGAGGATTTAATGCCAGCTGTTGGCACCAGGGGATTAGCGGAAGAAATTCGCGCTGTGATGTCACGCACTCGGTCGCACATTATGGACCCGGAGGATTTAGTAAACCTTGGTAACAAAACGGGAAGACAGGCCTGGGCTTCAATTGGCGTCTTTATGGACGAGTATTTAGATGTACTAGATGCCGAAGGTGTCTTGGATTACTCGGAATTGATTCATCGCGCCGTTCTATTGAGTCACCGACCTGATGTACAAGAGTATTTACATAAAACTTTTAGTGCGATTTATGTTGACGAGTATCAAGACACTGACCCTGGCCAAGTCGCGCTACTAAAAGCTATGGTGAACTTCAATAGCGCCTTAGTAGTTGTTGGTGATGTCGATCAGGCAATTTATGGTTTTCGCGGTGCAGATGAAGCCGGAATTCGAAATTTTGAACAGGAATTTGAAACGGTATTTGGAAAACCGATAGAGAATGTTGTGCTTTCAACTTGCCGACGATTTGGTGCGCAGATTCGATCAGCTGCTAGTTCCGTTATTGGTGATCGAGTGCCAGCTGGCTTCAATTCATTGGATATCCATAAGCATCGAAATCCAAAGTGTATTTCGGAAAATATTGGTGAACTCAAGATAAGTACTTTTGATTCACCAGGAGCTGAGGCATCCCACATCGCAGACATGATTGCTCGAGTACATGCGAATGAAAATTTGCAGTGGTCAGACTTTGCCGTGATTGTTCGATCTGCAGTTGTATCGATTCCAACTATTTATCGAGCTTTCGTTGCAGCAGGTATTCCAGTTGAAGTAGCAGCAGATGAAATTCCACTGCATCAAGATCCAGCTGTATCACCTTTGGTTACTGCTTTACGCATTATCGATAATCCAAGACATGCGACAGTGGACGTAGTTGCTGATTTATTAAGTGGTCCGCTAGCTGCGATTGATCCCGTTGACTTGAGACGATTTGGCAGTTATTTGCGAATGGCCGATCGAACCAAAGAACATGCACCGCGTCCCGCCTTAGTGTTAATTGGCGAAGCGTTGCTTGATCCAAATTTGCTACTAGATGTGCCACCTGGCAGACACGATTCAGTAGTTAGTGCGATTCAAAAGATTGGCACAGTCCTAATTGATGCTCGAAAGCTTATGCAGTCAGGTGCCAGCCCGCATGAAGTCCTTTGGGGTATCTGGCAGGGCACTTCATGGCCAACTCGACTACAAGAGCAAGCGCTAGGTTTTGGCACTCCAAGTACGCGAGCTCATCGAGACCTGGATGCCATCTGCTCACTATTTGATCTAGCAAATCGCTTTGTGGCCCGTGGTAGAGGTAAAGACTTAACCAACTTCCTAGATGAAATTGAAGCGCAGGAGATTCCTGCTGAAGCATTGGCCGAAAACGATGTTCGCAACGATTCAGTTCGACTTCTAACTGCACATCGATCCAAAGGCTTGCAGTGGAAATATGTCGTTGTTGCAGGGGCTCAAGAAGACCTTTGGCCAGACCTTCGCCAACATCAAAGTTTGCTGCAATCAGATCGAATTGGCCCGAATCAGGAATTAATGCCACTGACTATGCGAGAACTTTTGGCCCAAGAGCGACGCCTGTTTTATGTGGCTCTGACTCGAGCCATGCAAACCCTTTTGATCACTGCAACAGATACTTCAGTTCGAGATGACGGTGTCTCGCCGACCAGATTCATAGCCGACATCATCACCGCAATGCCGCAAATTGAAATCGTGCATACCTCAGGGCGCCCTAAGCGACCCCTGAATCCAGACGGAGTAATTGCAAATTTACGTCGCACGCTTAGCTCTCCTGAATCCTCAGAGGCATTGAAACTAGCTGCAGCAAACCAGTTGGCGCAGCTTTACCAAAAACATGGCTCGATGTTTTTCCATGCCGACCCAGACAAATGGTGGGGTGTTTTGGAGCAAACTCAAAACCAGCGCCCAGTTAACTCGCAGGTTTCAATTTCAGCTTCTGGAATTACTTCGATAGAACATTGCCCAGCGCAGTGGTTCTTGGAACGCAAACTAAATGCCCTTTCTCAGTCTGCAACCCCGATGATTTTTGGAAATGCGCTGCACGCAATCGCGCAAGGTTTGTCAACGGGTGAACTTGCTTACGACATTTCTGCTATCGATGATCAGCTTGATCGCCTCTGGCCCGGGATGGGTTACGAGGCGGAGTGGGAAAGTTCGCGAGAGCGAACCGCAGCCCACGATGCATCAGTTCGCCTTTTGACTTGGATGCTTGACCATAAAGATCAAGTAAGCATCACTGAATCCGGACTTTCTTGGAAAACCAAGATTTCAGTCGAAAGTCCTGATGGCACTTTACGAGATGTGGATTTAGCAATTACTGGTCGAGCAGATCGAATTGAATTCACCGAAGACGGCATCATGATTTTTGATTTCAAGACAAGTAAAGATGCCAAAAAGAGCAAGGAATTGTTCAAGGATGTTCAGCTAGCGCTTTACACATTCCTTATGGAACATGGCAACTTTAATAAGGATGGGGAAGAAGTTTCTCGCGATTCTGAACAACAAGTCAAAGGCGCTGCTTTAGTTCAGTTACGAGTTGGTGAAAAAGATAATTCCGATTTGGCATTAGTTCAGCAAGTGTCACCCGAGACCCATGACGAGAATTCGTCGATCGCACTAGATCAACGAATCGGCCAAGCAGCTTTAGTGGTGCTAGACGAGCGATACGAAGCACGTTACGAAGACCAAAAATGCAAGTTGTGTAAGGTGCGAACTTTGTGCCCTGCAGCACCGGAAGGAAAGCAGGTGTTGTCATGAAAGAAATCACAACATCTGACTTAACAAAAGTCCTTGGATTTAATCCAAGTGCTGAACAATTAGCAGCAATTGTCTCTCCATTGGAACCGAGCATGATTGTTGCTGGAGCTGGCACGGGAAAAACTACAGTTATGGCCGGACGGATTGCTTGGCTGATCATGACCCAGCAAGTTGCGCCAGATCGAATTCTTGGCCTTACCTTTACCACCAAGGCAGCGAATGAATTACTGACTCGAGTTCGTAGCTTTTTGCCGGCAGCACTCAAGTACTTACCTGATGAATCTGCTCACGCAGATTTGGGCGAACCAGTTATATCCACTTACAACGCATTTGGCTCACGGTTACTTAAAGAACATGCCCTTCGCCTGGGTCTTGAGCCGGATGCGCGAGTCGTAGTTGATGCCACGCGATATCAATTAGCTATGCGAGTGGTTTGCCAATCGCATTATGACTTGGGCAGCCTGGGCTACAGCCCAACTACCGCCGTTACCGAGCTATTGAAACTGGATGAACAGTGCTCAAACTATTTGGTAGATCCGAATCTCATTATCGAAAGTGATACCCAGAGATTGGTTGGACTTGAAAGAGTCGAGAAAAAGCAAGAACTGACATACGACATGATAAAGACTTGCCAAAAGCGAGTTGCTCTTGCCAAGTTAGTAATGGATTTCCGGCAAGCAAAGATTGCTAACGATGTCATTGATTACGCTGATCAAATTCGGCTAGCCGCACAGGCTGCGCAAAATTCACAAACTATGCGAGACATTTTGAAAGAACAATTCCAGGTAGTTCTGTTGGATGAGTATCAAGACACCTCGTTGTCACAAAAAGTTTTACTGCAACAGTTATTTGGAAATGGTCATCCAGTTATGGCAGTTGGTGACCCATGCCAAGCGATTTACGGTTGGCGCGGTGCTGAGATCACCAACATGGAAAACTTTAAAGATGATTTCCCACGGGAGTTAGCGGGAAATTGGGAATCTGCTCAGGTCTATAAGTTGACGGCTAACCGTCGCTCTGGGAAAAACATCTTGATCGCAGCGAACTCTTTGAGTAACAAGTTGCGAGAAATTCATCCTGAAATTGTCGAGTTGGTGCCTGCCGATGATGCAAAGCCAGCTGGTGAAATTCAAACTGCACTGCTTCCAACTTTTACCGATGAAGTTGAATGGGTAGCTGAGCAGATTTCGAAAATCAAGCCAGTCAAGAGTTGGAATGAAGTAGCAGTTCTTTTGCGTGAAAAGAAGAATGCCCAGTATTACGTCAATGCTTTAGAGGCCAAGGGAATACCGGTACAGGTTGTTGATCCGGGAGCGCTAGTAAATCTGCCTGAAGTTCGCGAAGTCGTTAGTTACCTAGAAGCGATCTATGATCCAACGGCAAATACCGCGCTCGCCAGAATCTTGCTTAGCCCGCGCTGGCAAATAGGATCTCGCGACCTGGCAATTCTTGGACGACATGCATCGGAATTAGTTCGCGTTGATGTAACACCAGAGATGCCAATTGATGTTCAACTCGATCACATCGTTTCCGCAGTTGATAAATCCCAGCGCGTCAGCCTGCTTGATGCCCTTGAGCTAGTTGGAGAAGATGAGACGTTGCCGTATTCGCCTGAAGCCAGAGTTCGTCTGGTCGAGTTGGCGTCGCAACTTCGAATGCTACGAAAGTTTTGTAATGAGTCGGCGATTGATTTAATCTCGCGGATCATCCGAGTAACTGGAATTGGCATCGAAGCAATGGTGGTCAATTCGCCGGAAGGTTCAACTCACTTTGATCGCTTAGCGGCGTTGATTGACTTAGCTGGAAACTTTAGAAACCTTGAAGGAGACTCGAGCGTTGGTGCGTTCTTGGAATACCTTCGCACTGGACAAAGATTTAACACGCTCGTCGAAGCAGATGTCACATTAAGTGATAATGCAGTAATTGTGATGTCGATTCACAAATCAAAGGGTTTGGAGTTCCCAATCGTGGTGGTGCCTGATCTCACAGTTGGCGTTTTCCCATCTACTCCTAAAGATAGGCATTGGCCAAAGAATGCCTTCCGAATTCCGCCAGATGCCTTAGGTGCGCCGATCAATCCGCTGTTGCCAGAATTCCCGGGTCCTACTGGACCTCGTGGTGTGGATTTCAAGGCATTTACGACTGCTGCTGGCGAGCTTGCCACAATTGATGAACGTCGATTGGCCTACGTTGCGATTACCCGGGCGGAACAAAAAGTTATTGCCAGCGGATCTTGGTGGGGTCCAACGCAATCAAAACTGCGCGGACCGAGTGCCTTCTTGATGGATTTGCACAAAGGTGCCACTCGACCAGATGTTTGGACCGAAACTCCAGACCCAGATGCAATCAACCCATTACTAGCTGACGTTCAGTATTTAACTTGGCCTGTTCAAGTCGACTCGACTAAGCGATTGGCAATCCAGCAGGAAGCGGAGCTTGTTAAGTCAGCTGCGATCAAGTTACATGACCAATCCGGACTGAGTGAGCAAGAGATCGCGTTAGTTGAGTCATGGCAACAAGATATTGACGCTTTGGTTTTGCAAGCTAGCCAGTATGAATCTGTTGAGAGATTGGTTCGACTACCTGCCTCACTTTCAGCCAGCCAGTTAATTGCATTGAATACTGACGAAGAAGTTTTCTTGAAATCTTTAGTTCGACCAATGCCACGCCAGCCGTCGAGCGCTGCAGACCGAGGAACCACTTTCCATTCCTGGGTTGAAACATTTTATGGCCGTCGCACTTTGATCGATGCTGAGTCACTTGCAGGCGCAATGGATGATGAGATTTATTCAGACGAGCAACTACAGGCGCTTAAGTCTGCTTTTGAATCAGGACCATTTGTCGATAGAACTCCAGTTTCGCTGGAAATGCCATTTGCCTTGGTACTTGGTGGCCGAACTCTGCGCGGTCGAATGGATGCGCTGTTCAAGGGTACTCTGGAAGATCCAAATGCAAGTGACCAATGGTTAGTTGTTGACTGGAAAACTGGAAAATCTGGATCAGCTAATGATTTGCAGTTAAGTATTTATCGACAAGCGGCAGCTTTAACGCTGGGCGTTAACCCAGATCAGATTCAAGCTGTCTTCTATTACGTGGCTGATCAAGATATAAAACCGGCCAAGAACTTGCTATCACTGGATGCGTTAGCCGAACTTATTACGTAACCTCGACGACAAGTGCGCAGTGATCACTAATTGGTAATTGCAAAACTTCAGCTGATTCTTGCGCTCGCTTAATTGATTCCTCGCTCAATCCTCGAGCAACAATGTGATCAAACTGGATCCGTGGCTTAAAGGTTGGATAGGTTGGCAACTCGGCAAGACTGTCCCAGCGTGAAACAAACTTGGCAAGTTTTCCAGGCAAGTTGAAGTCGCCAAAAATCAAGACTGGATTAGTCCGCTCACTTAATTGCTTTGTAAGTTGGCGAAGTTGCTTAACGTTAAATCCAGGAACAAAACTTAAGTGAGTCGTAGCAACTGTGTAAATTCCTATTGGGGTTTCAACATCGGCGATGATTGCCACTCTTGGCTCGTCGGCAACTTTAATCATTCTTGGGCGCGGGTTACTCGGCACTAGAAGTGGCAAGGAAATTGGCGCTGCTTTAAATCGCAGGACTTCAATGTTTGAGATTGGATAGCGCGAAGCTAAGCCAACACCGTAATGCGGTTGATCCTGATCAGATTCGGAGTGTTCATGCGAGTGAATATGGGAGTCAGTTGCACCTTCCCAAGATTCACCTGGTGTTCCGGTGATTGCCGGAGCGTAAACCCAATAGGGAAGCCCCATGGCATCAGCAATCGTCTTAGTTTGATGTTCGTAGTTACTTCGCTCTTGGTGTCTATCAACTTCTTGCAGACCAATTAGGTCAGCAGTAATTGAACTTGCAACTTGTGCCAAGTTAGGCGCCTCTTGTGGATCTACCAGGGCGATCCCATGTAGCAAATTCCATGTGGCAACTCTCATATCTGCAGACTATGCGTAAGAGCGTAAGATCGCTATTTGTGGACTCCTTAATGAATGACTTGCCGTTAGCGCGATTCACTGTTGATCGGTTGGCAGAGTTACGGGCTAATCCACAGTGGTTTGAACAAGCTTGGGCATCAGAGACCACCCGAGTATTAGTGCTTCATGATCGCAACATTCCAGTCACTGCGGAACTTTCGATTGTTTGGGTTAAACCGTGGTCGCTAAAGATGTCTCATTCAGATGCCGAACAGGCTGCGATTTTCTTAGGTGCAGACGATGATCACACCTACATCGCAATCATGGAAGATGAAGTCGGCTTAACGGATGTGAACTGGGCAAGCCTGCGCGATGTTGGCGCTGCACTTTCTGCCAAAGATGTTGGTCTTGCCACGGCAGCAATAGCGTTGGCAGCTTGGCACGAAGGTCACCAATTTTGTCCAAAGTGTGGTGCGAAAACCGAAGTTGCGATGGCTGGTTGGTCTCGCAAGTGCAATGTGCATGACTCTGAGCATTACCCTCGAACCGAACCAGCCATGATTGTTGCCGTTGAAGATCTTGCTGGGCGCATCTTGCTAGGACGCCGCCGAGAATGGCCAGAAGGTTGGCTTTCAACTTTGGCTGGATTCGTTGAAGCCGGAGAGTCCTGTGAAGCCGCCGTGATTCGCGAAGTTTACGAAGAATCTGGAATTCACGTGGATCTGCAATCCCTTAAGTACCTGGGATCCCAACCTTGGCCGTTCCCAGCTTCATTGATGCTTGCGTATCGCGCAGTTGCAACCAGCACTGAAGTTGAGATGCATGACGAAGAAATGACCGAAGTGCAATGGTTTTCTCGGGATGAATTGTGTGCGGCGTGCGAAGCGCAAACTCTTAAGCTTCCCAGCCCGGTGTCAATCGCATTTAGACTTATTCAGTCTTGGTACGGTGAAGACATACCAATCAATTGGTGTCGAAGCTAGGCAATAGATTATTACCAACTGAGTTCGGAGATGTTATGAGTGAAAAAGTAACTATGTACAGCACCCCGTGGTGTGGGTACTGCCAACGCTTGAAAGCTCAAATGGGCCGCGAAGGTATCGAATACAACGAGATTGATATCGAACAAGATCCGACAGCTGCGGACTTCGTAATGGGAGTAAACGGTGGCAATGCCGTCGTTCCAACCCTGGTGTTCCCAGATGGCTCTACGCGGACCAATCCCAGCATTGGTGAAGTTAAAAGCCTGCTAGGACTGTAAACCTGCAGATTCCTGTGATGTCCCTTCCGGGGCTGTCGTAGGGGCTTGGCACAATAGGGCAGTGCCCGACATTCTTAAAGCTCTAGACGACCAGCAACGCGCTGCGGCCGAATGTGTTTCGGGCCCAGTAGCGATTTTCGCTGGCGCAGGCACAGGCAAAACTCGAACCATCACCCACCGAATTGCGCACGCAGTAGCAAGTGGAGTTCACGACCCAAGCCAAACTCTTGCCGTCACGTTTACCACCAGAGCTGCTGGCGAGCTGCGCAATCGATTAGGGCAACTTGGAGTTTCTGGAGTTCAAGTCAGAACTTTTCACAGTGCGGCCTTACGTCAACTTAGGTTCTTCTATCCACAATTCTTTAATTCAAGTCTTCCTGACTTGATGCCAAGTAAGTTTCGATTTGTTGCAGATGCCGCAACTCTTTGTCGAGTTGCTAATGACAAAGATTCAATTCGAGATTTGGCTGCCGAAATCGAATGGGCAAAAGTAAACATACTTTCACCAGACGCTTATCGCGAAAAAGCAGTTGAAGTCAGACGTGATCTAAGTGGGGATTTAACAATTGAAAAAGTTTCCAAAGTTTTTGAGGCCTACTTAACTCGCCTCGATGAAGCTCATGCCATGGACTTCGAAGACGTACTTCTTTTGACGACCGCAATGATGGAGAACTATCCAGAGATGGCGAATGCGGTACGCAAGCAATACCGGCATTTCACAGTGGATGAGTTTCAAGATGTTAGCCCAGTTCAATTCGAGTTACTTAGCCTTTGGCTAGGTGATCGTGATGATGTTTGTGTTGTGGGTGATCCAGCGCAGACGATTTATTCATTTTCAGGAGCAACTTCGAAATACTTAATCGACTTCAAGTCTCATTTCGCACGCACCCAAGATTTTCAATTAAGTCATTCCTACCGAAGCACCGAACCAATCATTGCGGTTGCAAACCAAGTGCTAGTAAAAGACGCAACCAGTCCAGTTAGATTGATTTCTCAGCGTGGCAAAGGTCCTGATGTGAGCCTGACTGCATACGCAAATGATGAAGAAGAGGCAAAGCAAATTGGAAAGCAGATTTTGGATCTGATTTCCAAAGGAATTGCGCCACGAGAGATCGCAGTCTTGTATCGCATCAACAGTCAGTCTGAAATCTTTGAAGCAGAATTAAGTGCGTTGGGTGTACCAATTTCATTACGTGGAGCTGAAAGATTCTTTGAGCGGGCAGAAGTTAAGAATGCACTGTTGAATCTGCGCGCAGGTTTGCACGTGACGGGAACTAAGGCAATGGCTGAAACAGTACGGGATATTTTGAGTTCACTTGGCTGGAAAACTCAAGCGCCTGACAGTGGGCGAGCAGCCCGCGAAACCTGGGAATCATTGAACACAATTGTGGACTTAGCTGACGAACTACAAGCTAAGGATGTAACTGCGCAGCTCCCTGACTTTGTTGAATCCTTGGACTTGCGTAGCGAGATGGAATTTGCACCAAGTGCAAATGCGGTCACCCTGGCATCAATTCATGCCGCAAAAGGCTTGGAGTGGGAAGCGGTCTTTATTGCAGGTGTAAGTGAAGGCTTACTTCCGATTTCTCACGCCACAACTGCAACTGAATTCAACGAGGAACGTCGTCTGCTTTACGTTGCTATGACCAGAGCAAAAACTTATTTGAATATTTCATGGGCAAAATCGCGCCACACCGATGGCAAGGGATACCGGGAACAGTCAACACTTCTGCGTGACTTAAAGTTTTAGCTTTTAACTTCTTCGGCAAAGCCTGGTACCCATTGCGCAAATTCATCGCGCACCGAAAACTCTGATTCAAGTTGGCACAAAACCCCGATGCTGCCCAACCAAACTCGGTGAATCATTACGTAGTTTGGTGGCAAGTTGATTTTCATGCCAATTGACCAATCTGCATTGCGCGGGTCGCTTGTGCGCTCAAACTGTTCGCGAATCCATTCCCGATTGTGTTTGAAGACTGGGACTTGGGCAGGCTCGGTGAAAGGGCCAAGGTAATCAAGCAGTGATTGTGGATCTAACTCAATGCCTGGCCGAATGAATCCTTCTTCGCGCAAGCCAGCAACCACGGATTCGGAGTCGCCAACCAAGGCGATCTTTAATAGCGTTCCCATGGCAGGCGGCAGGCCATCAGGCAGGTCTGCAGTGGCTCCGAAATCAAGAATCGCTAGCCGGCCGTCTGGCATAACTTTGAAATTTCCAGGATGTGGGTCTGCGTGCAGCAATCCAACCTGGCTTGGTCCGGAAAGCAAGAATCGCAGATACATCTTTCCAAAGTGATCACGTTCTTCTTGTGTGCCGGATTCAATCAAGCGAGCAAGTGATTTACCTTCGACCCATTCAGTAACAATCACATTTTCAGCGGCAGCTAAAACATGGGGGATGAAGTAATCCGGGTGACCATCGAATCCAACGGCAAACTTTCGTTGCACTTTGGATTCGTGTAAGTAATCAAGTTCTTCCGCTACACAATCGGTAAGTTCGCGCAAGATTGCTCTAACGTCAATGCCCGGGAAGAAGCCAGCGAACAATCTGCCGAATCTAGACAATTGCTGCAGATCCGCTAGCAGTGCGCCTGATGCCCCGGGGTATTGAATCTTTACTGCAACATCGCGACCGTCATGCCAAATTGCGCGATGGACTTGTCCGATCGAAGCAGCTGCAGCTGGTTCGTCATCAAATGAGGTGAATCGTTCGCGCCAGTTTTCCCCGAGTGATTCCTTTAGAACCTGGTGCACAGATTCGATGGCCATTGGTGGGGCAGAATCCTGCAACTTGGTAAGTGATTCTCGGTATGGACCGGCTACGTCATCAGGAAGCACTGATTCAAAGACACTCAAGGCCTGACCCAGCTTCATGGCGCCACCCTTGAGTTCACCAAGGACACTAAAGATTTGTTCGGCAGTCTTTGCTTGTGCTTGTGCAGTGGCATCTTGAGCAGACATTCCACCTAAGCGCTTTCCCAGACCAATGGCACGGCGGCCAGCATGGCGTATCGGCAATGCTGCAATCCGCGCACTTCGGGTCATGCCACTTTGGGATAAATCGCTCACACCCAATTGTCAGGCAGTTAAGTCCCATCGGCATCCGCAGGAGGGGTGAAAGAACGTGGGATAGGTCTCAACAGCGTCCAAGCTCTTTCCTAGTTTGAGCAGATATGACTCAACAGATTCGGCCCCATCTACCCAGTCTGAAATTAATCGGGTCACTTCCATTGCTGTTTTCATTACGAGTGAGATTCCAGCACTGTCGAGAACTGGGTTTTGAGAAACCTGAAGATCAATGAGGGGCCACTGCGGATCCTGATCGCATCGGTGCAGATGCAGGCACCGAAGACATGGACTTTTGCCTGGGTTGATTACTGAACTGATCAAGCTCGCATTAGTGCTGGTGGCAGCAAACAGATGAGCAGTGTCTGTAGCAACAAACTGGTCCGCACTGGTGGCAGAAATCCATGGGAAATCTGCTCGCTGATCGGGGAGTAGCACTTCGATTTTCCGATGGGATCTAAACCGCAAGGAATTCTTGTGGGCTGAAGCGCCGCGAATCATTCGTTCCACTAAGTTCTTCGCGACAGCATCTCGTCGGATTCCAATATCGATTCGAGACGCGCCCCATGGTGTTAAATCGGATTCGTTAATCAAAGTGGAATCGTAAACCGTGATGTTGGGAAATCCGGCGCTCGCAAGCATTAGGCACACACTCATGCCAAGTCGACCGGCACCATGAATAGAAATTTCACACCCAATTCGTTGGTTGATTAGATCAAAATCACCCAAGGTTTCACGAGCGAGATTTAGGCGCTGGATTTCAGTTACGGGATTTTGGTGATCGTGTGTGGTGGCAACTGGACCTGGCTCAACTAAGCCAAGCTCGACTAGTTGCGTTAGGAAGATTTCACTGGATAACAAATCGTGCCCAGCTTCAACTAATTGACAACAGATTTCAGAAGTCGAGTTGGCGCCAGTAAGTAGTCTTCCAATAGTTAGTCCTACTTTCTTATCTACAACTATCGCTGAACTTGGATCAATACCAATCTGAATTTGAGATTGACTGCGTTCATAGAGTCGAACTCCGGGTCCGAGCTTTGGATTGGATATTTTCATTTCGCAAGTTTGCGTTGCCCGCCCTGTGTAGCGAAACAACGTTCCACAAACTCAATGTGTTACTTTCCAACTGGCTGAATCAAGTCCATAAACCACCTTCAACATCGGTCTTAAACTGTGGACTTAGATATTTCCGATTTGGGGATAAAACTATTTTCTTTCCACATTCAGTGGACAACGTAATGCCTGATAAATGACCATATTCACACGGTCACAATTCAACCATCCCCAAGTTGTTCACTAGTAATCCCCAGATAACTTGGCATCTATCCCCAGTTAGTCCCCAACCTTGTCCACAGCAAAGTTCAAGAGTTGTTCATTTACGTTGCGTAAGTGCGTTAATTACGCGTACGTTGCACTAGTTGAAGCTCTCGAGATAACGAGCCGACATTCGCAAGGGGAAGGCGAATGTTTGAGCACGCGGCTCGAGAGCTTCATCATTTTTGACAGGCGACTGGGCTAGCCTGAGTTCTGTGACCGGACCAAATCAGCCATCGCTCTTCGATGCCGAAGATTCTTCAAGAGCAGAGTCCGTAAATGAGTCCGTGGAGTTTGTCTACCAAAGAACAGATTTAACAAAAGTAGAAGTCAAGCGAAGCAAACGGGCAAAGCGAAATGTAACCGCCTACCGCGACAACGACAAAACGGTTGTCACGGTGCCAACCAGAATGGCAAAGCGAGACATCGATGCCTACGTTGAAGAATTAGTCAGTCGGCTTGATGACCGAGACGAACGAAGTAGTTCGCAGGATGCTTTGGAGAGACGGGCTCGAGTGTTATCGCGCAAGTATTTGGGTCAAGATCTTTTCGAAACCCACAAGGTTCCAGTAAAGATTCGCTGGGTTACCAACCAAAATTCTCGTTGGGGTTCATGCACTCCGGATGAAGGAACGATTCGTCTCTCACATCGAATGCAACGAATGCCAAGTTATGTAATCGATTCAGTGATTGTTCACGAGTTAATTCACTTAATAGTCACCGATCACAGTCCAGCATTTTATGAACTTATGAATAAGTTTCCACAGCATGAAAAAGCGAAAACCTATTTGGATGGCTATTCACATGCCCAGCAGTATTTAAGACCTGAATAGTTCAATACTACTGGAAACTCTTGGATGTGAACTAAGAATTCTGGTCTGGGTCTTCTTTTGCGGACTCAATCGCTTTGTTTAGTTCAGCCATTAAATCTTCAGTTCCAGCTTCAAGGAAGGCATCAATGTCATCAATGTCAGAATCTCGGGGCAGCAAGTCTGGATGAGACCAAAGTGCATCTCGAGCTGCTATGCCTTGCGTCTCCGCTAGTCGCTGCCACAGCGCTGCAGCTTCGCGCATTCGACGTGGTCGCATTTCCAGCCCGATTAGTCCACCGAATACCTTTTCTGCTGGCCCACCAGCGGCTCGGCGTCGCCTAAAGACCTCTTCAAGCGCCCCAGCCGATTGCAGACGGGTTCCAGCTGCTTGAGTCACCACAACAGTGACCCAACCTTCGATGAGAGCCAAAAGCAATTCAAGGCGCGTCAGTGCAGCAACTTGCTCCGGAGTTTGAGTCGGCTCAAACAGTGAAGAAGTCATCATGCTGTTTATGCTGTCTGGATTTGTCGGATCGATTTGAGTCATGGCTTCTTCAATCGCACTGGTATCAATCTTGACGCCTCGGGCGTAGTCGGAAATCGCAGCCATCAACTGCGATTGAATCCACGGTGCAGCCATAAACAATCTTTGATGTGCAAGTTCACGAAGTGTTATGTAGAGCCGTGCTTCTGATTCATCAATTGATAATCCTTGAATGAATGCATTTGTATTTGAGATAACCAAACCTGGTTTACCTGAAGCGTTGAGCGGAATGCCTACGTCAGAATTACTCAAAACTTCGGTAGTCATTTCTCCTAAAGCTTGACCAAATTGCGTGCCAAACATTGTGGCGCCCATTGACTTTGCCATTGCCATAAGTGGACCAGTGATTGCAGCAAAGTCTGGAGATGCCAAAGTCTCGCGAAGATTCGCAGCAACTTCGTCTGGAAGGCTGGAGAGTAATTCTTCAGGAATGTTTATCGTTCCTGCGTCATTACCTGAAGGCAGCATCCCAGTCATTACGCCAGACATTGCATCAGCAACTGGCTGTACGACTACTTTCCAAGAATCAAATGTTGAGGCCAGCCACTGAGTTCTGGTAACACCGTTAATGGTGTGACCAGCACTTGGAATTGTGGTGGCATCGTTAAGCCACAAATCAGCTAAGTCAGCAGCAGATCGAAGCTTTTCGTTATCTGATTCGTTTATCGCTGGATCCCCAGCTTTTTTCAATGCTTGATCTGAGGCGGTATGCGCGCTCGTCCAGTTAACAGATCCACCAGATGGATCACCACCATTGCGAAGCATGCGACCCATGTTTTCGAGCATGTCGGCTAACTCATTGTTATCGTCGTCTCCAGGGGCGAATCCAAACGGCATACTCATTTTTCCTACTTATCTTTTTGTTCAACAGAACAAAAGGGCCAGTTACTCCCAAGGTTATGCCCAGTCCCACTAACCCTGAATCATTATGCGTCTAGCCCTCGGCGAACATCCAGAATCTTCACGTACGCTGTAGGCCTAGAAACTTATTGTTTTCCCGAAAAGAAATGGCATTTGGATGCGCTCAAGATTAAAGCCCACTCTGACGTGGACCCTCTTGATTTTGCTGGGCGCCGCAATGTTCATCCCAGTTCCATATGTGATGACCTCACCTGGGCCAGTCTTTAACACGGTTGGTGAGGTCAATGACATTGAATTGATATCAATTTCAGGCACCCAGACTTACCCAACTGAGGGTGAACTTGACTTTACGACGGTAAGCGAATTTGGGGGACCGCAAGATGGGCTTGAAATGTTTCAAGCCATCTGGGGCTGGATAAGTCCGGATCGGCGTGTAGTGCCTCGAGAATCCGTCTACCCAGAGGGTGAGACGGAAGCTGAGAACACGGCAAGAAATGTTGAAGCATTTAGCACCTCTCAGAGCTACGCAATTGCAGCCTCCATGGAGTATTTAGAGCAACCAATTAAGGAACAAGTAATTGTTACTAGCGTTGGCTTAGATACACCTGCTCAAGACAAGCTTCGTGCTGGTGATGAAGTTCTTGCAGTTGATGGCGTTGCGATGGCTACGCCTGGGCAGGTTGTTGATGCAGTTAGATCCAAACCAATTGAGACTGACCTGAACTTCTCGATTGTCCGCAGCGGCAGCAAACTCGAAGTTGTAGTAACCTCAAGCACGCGTCCTGATGATCCTGCGACGGAACAAGACGAAGCCACAATTCCATACATTGGAATCGGAATAGATACTAATTACTCGGCTGAATTTGATATTGATTTTGGAGTCACCGGCGTTGGTGGTCCAAGCGCTGGGATGATGTTTGCAATTGGAATTATCGATAAGTTAACGCCTGGCGCATTAACGCAAGGAAAGATTATTGCCGGCACTGGAACTATCGATCCAGATGGAAATGTCGGTGAAATTGGTGGGATTCAACAAAAATTGATCGGGGCCCGCGATGCTGGGGCAGTGCTGTTTCTGGCGCCTGAGGACAATTGTGATGAAGTTGTTGGGCACATTCCTGATGGGTTAACTGTGGCTGCCGTTGCGTCGCTAGAGGACGCTATGGACGAAATTGAGTCTTTCAATAATGGTGATCAGGTCAACGTTTGTATCTGAGTTAAAAGGCCCGAATAGCGAGGATAAATACCGCGGCAATCGACACAAATATCGCAAATCCCTTTTGTAGTGTTTGGGCGTTTAGCTTTCCAGCAAATGGCGCAGCTAAGAATGAAGAAACAATTGCAGCCAGCGTGAACGCAGCGATTGGCCCAACTGGTATCTCGCCCCAGTACTCAAAGCGCATCAAGAATGCGATTGCAGAAGTGCTCGCAATGGCTACGAGCGAAGTTCCAGCCGCAGTCTTAGTTGGAACCTTAAGAATTAGTACTAGTGCTGGAACGATCAAAAAGCCGCCACCAACGCCGAGTAATCCAGTGAGTACGCCGATAGCTGTAGCTACCACAAACACCAAAGACCACTGCAACTTGAATTCAGATTTTGATTCACTCACGGGTCCACGCCACATTGCAATAGCAGCACCAAACATCAATGTTGCAAACAAAATTATTTGTACGGACTCAGGCACAACTTTTATAAGTTGAGTACCAGCAAATGTTCCGAGAATTCCTAGTGCAGAGAATGTTAGACCGAGACGAACATCTACAGTCTTGGCTTTAAGGCGTGGGATAAATCCAGCAGTAGCAGCTGAGCCAACTATTACTAAAGACGAAGTTGTGGCAGCCACGGTAGAAAGACCCATAACTGCAATCAATCCAGGAACCGCAAGAATCGCGCCGCCTGCACCAATGGTTCCAAGAACTAGCCCAATCAAAATTCCAAGGAGAATTCCCTCAACAAGCATCATGTGTTAAGCAACTTCCGGATTTCCATTGGTACTAACCATCACTAATCCAGCTTCATGCCAGGCCAGCATGCCACCGACCATGTTGAAAACATTTTCCATTTGAGCAGATACGGCGGTGGCTACTTGACCAGATCGATTTCCTGATCGACAAATAAATATCAGGGGCTTATCAGTTGGAAAAGCATTGACATCAAAAGTGCTCATGGGATTCCAGAAAACGTTTTCCGCATGTCCGGCTTCCCATTCCTGAGCTTCTCTGACGTCGATGCCAATTGCGCGACCGCTAGCTATTTCGGCAAATGCATCCTGTGGAGTTATATCCTGCATCGTAAATTCCTCTACGCTTTAGCGGCAACGTCAGATGGTGATACTGGACTAGAGTCCATGTGACCAGTGACAATGTTTAGGCCGTCAACG
>JBIIMD010000062.1:0-6839 GCA_044232525.1 Candidatus Nanopelagicales bacterium
AAGCCCCTTCATGCGGCGAGATAACGCGATGTCACAAGTTTCCATTAATGCTGAAGCTTTGATTTTTCCGATACCTGGGAGCGATTCCAAAATTGTTACTACGCGCATACCCGAAACAATGTCATCACTATCTGCAACTGAAAGAACTTCGGTAAAGGTAACTTTTGATTCTTTTAACTGGCGACGAAGTGCGGCACGTTTGGTTCGAACTTCAACAGCCTTGGCAGACGCAGCAATGCGTTGCTCATTAGTTAAGACTGGTACGGCCACTTCGCTATGTTACTAGCAATCGTGGCAGCGGCTTCAGCGATATTCGCAGCTGCGGTAATTGGCCTTCCGATAACCAACAAGTTGGCGCCATCTGAGAGTGCTTGCTCTGGGGTAGCAATGCGCTTTTGGTCACCAGCATCTGATCCTGCTGGACGAACTCCAGGTGTGATCAAAACAGTCGCAGGTCCTACCTCGGCTCGCACAGCAGCTACCTCTTGTGGCGAGCAAACAATTGCACGGGCACCGGCTGCCACAGATTGCGCAGCTAGGCGCTTAACAATGTCTTGGGCCGAACCATTCCAACCCATGGCCGCAAGTTGGTCTTGGGAAAGTGAAGTCAGAATGGTTACCGCTGTGACAAAAGTGTCTGGCAACGCTTCTACGGCTGCCTTAACCATGTCTTGCCCACCTGAGGCATGAACCGTTAAGTACTTAGGTGCAAGTTTGGATACTGCGTGGGCTGCGCCGGCAACAGTTGCTGGGATGTCATGAAGTTTTACGTCTAGGAAAATGTCACAACCACTTGCTTCGCGGGCGACATGAACCGCGTCGTGACCATCACGCAAAAACACTTCCAGGCCAACCTTTACCACCTGAACATGCGGCGCAACTGCGGTTGCCCACTCGCGTGCGGTGGCAAGATCTGGCGCATCCAGGGCAACTGCAATAGGGGCTTTAGACATTTTTGATCCTTCTGGTTTGTTCTAGGGCTAATTCTTGTGGGCCAAGCCAACAACTTCGCTAAGCGAGTTGTAGCCACGGGACTCTAGTTCTTGACCTAATTCACTTGCAATGCGCCACGGGGCACCTGGATCGCCGAACACAACCGTGCCAATGCTGACTGCGCTGGCGCCGGCTGCGATGAATTCGAGAGCATCATGACCAGTTCGAATTCCACCCATGCCAAGGATTGGCAAGTGTGGCAGGGCTGCATGCACTTGATAAATCGCACGAACTGCAACAGGGCGAATGGCGGGACCTGATAGTCCGCCCGTACGACCGCCAAGCATTGGCTTCATTTGATCAACGTCTATGACCATGCCAAGCAAAGTATTGATCATTGATACGCCATCAACGCCAGCTTCAACAACACTGTGAGCAATTTCCACAATGTCAGTTACATCTGGTGAAAGTTTTGCCAGTACTGGGGCGTCAGAATGCCAAACCGATCGAACAGTTTCGATAACTTGAGCTGCCGAAATTGGGTTGCAAGCAAACACTTGACCGCGTGACTCAACGTTTGGACAAGAAATGTTTACTTCAAGGCCATCGACGCCTTCAACTTTGGCAAGAATTCGAGCGAGCTCACCGAATTCATCTACGTTATTACCGGCAATTGAAACGATGGTGGTGACATTGTTCGTGCGAAGCCAGGCCAAGTCATTTTCTAAAAATGATTCAATGCCTGGACCTTGCAAACCAATGGAGTTGAGCATGCCGCTAGGCGTTTCTGCCATTCGAGGCGTAGCTCGACCTGACCGCGGGGCCATCATGATGCTTTTAGTTACTACTGCTCCGAGCGTTGAAACATCACCAAACTGCGCAAGTTCTTTGCCAGCAGCTGCGCAACCTGATGCAGTCAGCGTTGGAGCAGCTAGTTGAAGTGAACCAAGGCTGGTTGAAAGATTAATTGTCATCAGTGACCACCTGGACGTGGTGCGCCAAACGCATCACTTGGCACAGTGTGAACGTCATCCCAACGAACTCGATCACCGCGGAATACTGGACCATCTACGCAAGAGCGAGACATCCTAGTTACGCCATCATCGCCAATTACTGGAAGTACGCAGGTCATGCAAACGCCAATGCCACATGCCATAGACTCTTCAACTGCGCACTGGCTAAATGCCCCATTGTCTTGAGATACCTTTGCAACTGCTCGCAGCATCGGCATCGGACCGCAGGCATAAACCGCTTGTGATTTGTTTTTGTTGATCACATCAGCCAACACGTCAGTGACTCGGCCGCGAACGCCGGAAGTGCCATCATCTGTTGTAACGATTACTGAATCTGCGACGCCCTTTAGGTCTAAAACGCCAAAGAGTTTTTCTTGAGTAGCTGCGCCCAGCACAACATCAACTCGACAACCTCGACTTCGCAATTCTCGGGCTAGCAATTCCATTGGCGCTGCGCCGTAACCACCAGCAACAATTACGCAGGAAATTGGTTGGCGCGGCAATACAAATGGCTTACCTAGTGGCGCGATTACGTCAATTACATCGCCGGCGTTTTGCGTTGCTAACCACTGCGTGCCCTGACCATGGGCCGCAAAAATGATTTCCAGGGTTTGACCAGGTGTGGACTTGTGAATTGAGAATGCTCTGCGCAGCAACATTCCCCCACCAATTCCGCCAACCGCAACCGCAGCAAAATGTCCCGGTGCAACTTCATCAACTTCTGGGGCATCCAAAATCAAATGTAAGTAGTTGCCTACTGGCGAAATAGATCGAATTGTGCACTGCATTTGCTTGGCGCTCATGATTGCTTCGCCAGCAATTCATTTAATTCGGCCACGTGCTCTTGAATGGATTTAACCTTCATTGGGCCAGCTTGCAATGATGCAATGCCTTCTACCGCAGCAGCTAGGCCTTGAACTGTAGTTATGGAAGCAGTGTTAGCCAAAACCGTTGCCATTCGAATTTCGTAGCCGTCGCGGCGGGCGCCAGTTCCATAAGGAGTGTTGACTACTAAATCAATGTCGCCATCCATGATTGCTTCAACTGTTGTTTTCAAACCTTCGCTTGATCCGATGTGTTGCTTAGCGACCAACTGGCTATCGATACCGTGTTGCTTCAAAAACGCTGCAGTACCTTCAGTTGCCATGATCGTAAAGCCCATTTCAACTAGCTTTCGAACCGGAGCCACAGCTTGCTCTTTGTCACGATCTGCAACCGATACGAAAACTGATCCACTTTGTGGCAAACCGTCGCGATACGCCGCAAGTTGTGACTTGGCAAAAGCAGTACCGAAGTCAACGTCAATTCCCATGACCTCACCAGTTGATTTCATTTCCGGACCAAGCACGGTATCCACGCCCATGAAGCGCGCAAATGGCAGCACGGCTTCCTTAACGCTGACTGCGCTACCTTCTGGTGCATCGCCACCATCACCCACTGGCCGCAAGAAGCCTTCCTTACGAAGGGTTGCAATGGAATCCCCAACTGCAATTCGAGCCGCTGCTTTTGCTAGCGAAATGCCCGTGGCTTTTGAAACAAAGGGCACAGTTCTCGAGGCGCGGGGGTTGGCTTCCAAGACATACAAGATTCCATTGGCAAGTGCGTATTGCACATTAAGCAAGCCACGTACCCCGACACCCTTTGCAATACCAAGAGTCGAAATACGAATCCGTTCTATTTCGGCAGGGCCCAATGTGTAAGGCGGAAGTGAACAAGCCGAGTCACCCGAGTGGATTCCGGCTTCTTCAATGTGCTCCATTACGCCACCGAGGTAAAGCTCAGTTCCGTCGTAAAGCGCATCGACATCGATTTCAATTGCATCATCAAGGAAGCGGTCAACCAGTACTGGATGTTCCGGATTTACTTGAGCAGCGCGGGTTAAGTAGTCGTGCAACATAGTTTCGTCATAGACAATTTCCATGCCACGACCACCGAGCACAAATGATGGGCGAACTAAAACTGGGTAGCCAATTCGATTCGCAATTTCGCGGGCGTCTTCAAACGATGTCGCCATGCCATGTTCTGGTGATGGCAATCCGGCTTTTTCTAGAACTTCACCGAAGGCACCGCGCTCTTCAGCTAAGTGAATTGCTTCTGGCGCAGTTCCCAACAAAGTCACACCGGCGTCTTTAAGACCTTGAGCTAAGCCAAGTGGAGTTTGACCGCCAAGTTGGGTGATTACGCCAAGGACTGGTCCAGCCAAAGTTTCGGCATGGATTACTTCTAGTACGTCTTCCAATGTCAATGGCTCAAAGTAGAGGCGACTGGATGTGTCGTAGTCAGTTGAGACCGTCTCAGGATTGCAGTTGATCATGATTGTGTCTAAACCTTTTTCGCGCAAAGTTAGCGAGGCGTGCACACAGGAATAATCGAATTCAATTCCCTGGCCAATTCGATTTGGACCTGATCCCAGGATGATCACCGCAGGATTAGCGCGAGGGGCAACTTCAGTTTCTTGGTCATAAGACGAATAGTGATACGGAGTAAGTGCTGCAAATTCAGCTGCGCAAGTATCTACCGTTTTGTAAACCGGACGCACATCCAAGGTGTGACGGATGCCGCGAACTTCAGCTTCAGAAATTCCGCGGATCAAACCAATTTGGGCATCCGAGAAACCGTGACGCTTAGCGGCAACGATGGTGTGACGATCTAGCGCAGATGCAGCCTTAAGTGCACGCGCCACTTCGCAAAGTAAAACGATTTGATCTAAGAACCAAGGATCAATCTTTGTGGCATCGAAAACTTGCTCAACAGTTGCGCCCGCCCAAAGTGCTAACTGCACTTGATTGAGTCGCCCGTCGGTTGGAATCTTCATCTTGGTCAACAAATCCGCAATGTCGATTGACTTTGGATCTTGCGACCAGACAAAAAGGTTTTCTTTACGTTCAATCGAGCGAAGTGCTTTGTGAAGTGCTTCGGTGAAGTTACGGCCAATCGCCATTGCTTCACCAACTGACTTCATAGTTGTAGTTAAGGTCTGGTCAGCATTTGGGAACTTCTCAAAGGCAAAGCGTGGAATTTTTACAACAACGTAATCCAGGGTCGGCTCAAATGAAGCTGGAGTTTCCTTCGTGATGTCGTTTGGAATTTCATCCAGGGTGTAACCAATGGCTAACCGAGCAGCAATCTTGGCGATTGGGAAACCGGTTGCCTTACTTGCTAGTGCAGATGATCGCGAAACTCGAGGATTCATTTCGATCACGATGATGCGGCCATCTGCTGGGTTTACCGCGAACTGAATGTTGCAACCACCAGTATCAACACCTACGGCTCGAATAATTGCGATACCAAGGTCGCGAAGTTTTTGGAATTCGCGATCAGTCAAAGTCATCGATGGCGCAACGGTTATCGAGTCGCCAGTATGCACTCCCATTGGGTCTACGTTTTCAATGGAACACACAACGACAACGTTGTCTTTGTTGTCGCGCATCAACTCAAGTTCATACTCTTTCCAGCCGATGATTGACTCTTCGAGTAAAACTTCAGTAGTTGGGCTGGCTTGCAAACCAAGGCCAGCGATGCGATGTAAATCTTCTTCGTTGTATGCAATACCCGAGCCAGCGCCACCCATTGTGAATGATGGACGAACTACAACTGGGTAACCAAGTTCCTTCACGCCATCTAGGCAATCCTGCATAGTGTGACAAACAAATGACTTAGCGCTTTCACCACCAATGTCAGCGACAATCTGGCGAAATAACTCGCGGTTCTCGCCGCGTTCAATGGCGTCAACATCAGCGCCGATTAGTTCAACGTTGTATTTATCTAGCACGCCGTTTTTGAAGAGTGCGATTGCAGTATTTAGTGCGGTCTGGCCACCGAGTGTTGGAAGTAGTGCATCAGGGCGCTCGCGTTCGATAATTGTGGCTACGACTTCAGGAGTAATTGGCTCGATGTATGTGGCATCGGCAAATTCTGGATCCGTCATGATTGTGGCCGGATTGCTATTGACCAGAATTACTCGAAGGCCTTCAGCCTTAAGAACTCGACAAGCTTGAGTTCCCGAGTAATCGAATTCACATGCTTGGCCAATCACAATTGGCCCAGAGCCAATCACCATTACTGATTTGATGTCACTGCGACGAGGCATTAGCGCTTACCCTCCATCAGTTCAACAAATCGATCAAACAAGTAAGCCGAATCATGTGGGCCAGCCGCGGCTTCGGGGTGATACTGAACGCTAAAGGCTGGAACGTCAACACATTCCAAGCCTTCAACAACGTTGTCGTTAAGACAGACGTGGCTTACTCGTACGGTGCCATAAGGAGTTTGCGAGTCACGATCAATCGGAGCATCAACTGCGAAGCCATGATTGTGCGCAGTGACTTCAACTTTGTTCGTAGTGCGATCCATTACGGGCTGATTAATTCCGCGATGTCCGTACCGAAGTTTGTAAGTTCCAAAGCCAAGGGCGCGTCCCAAGATTTGATTTCCAAAACAGATACCAAAAAATGGCCGCTTGGCATCAAGAGTTGCTTGCACAAGTGAGATGGCGTGCAATGCAGTTGCTGGATCGCCTGGGCCATTTGAAACGAAAATGCCATCTGGACCTGCAGCTAACAAATCTTCAGCTGAAATGTTTGCAGGTACGACGTGGACTTCAATCCCCCGCTGGGCCATCAAATGTGGAGTCATCGACTTAATTCCTAAGTCAAGAGCGGCGACCTGAAACTTTTTGGTGCCAACTGCTGGCACGACATAAGTTTGTTTTGTAGAAACAGTTTCGGAAAAGCTTGCGCCGGCCATTTCAGGAACTTCACGCACTTTGTTCAATAATGATTCGATGTCTTGCTCGGCAGCTGAGCCCGAGAATATTCCAACTCGCATTGCGCCGTTTTCCCGAAGGTGTCTGGTTAATGCGCGAGTATCGACATCGCTGATACCTACAACATT
>JBIIMD010000063.1:0-6727 GCA_044232525.1 Candidatus Nanopelagicales bacterium
GACGAATACACCGAAATTGAAATGACATCCGATGGTGATTTAAATTTGGAAAGCGCCGACTCTTGGTTCATCACGAGCGATAATGGTCAGCGAACTGACCCGGTTCTGCTGCATTACGTGGGTCACGAAACTGGGCAAAAGATTACGCAAGGCATGGATGCTGACGCAGACAAAATTTGGGTCAAAACTCCACTTGAGGTTGCAGGTGGCACCACAGTCACGAAGCGGTATCTCGAAGGCGTCGTAGATGCTCCACGTGGCAAAATTTCGGATGCGATCGTTATTGCGATGAAGGCAGCCGACCAAGTTGCTAACAAGACCTTTAATGTTGCAGGTGAATCTGATGATACCGAGGACGTAAACATTTTGGGTACCTCCTTATCAACTGCAGTGAACGAAGATCGAGACCTCCCAGCGTTACGGACCGTTTACGAATGTCGTGACTATGCACACAATGCACTAGGTCCGATTGTGCTGCAGCGCGATGGTAAAGCAATTGGTTGCGATGCCTTTGACACCAATGAAGAAGAGGGCCCACCTGGGCCCGGTGGTCCAGATGAAAACTTTGGCGACGTCCCAATCGACGTCCCAATCGATGCCCCAATCGATGCTGGCTTATTCCCAGGCGATCAAAGTCTGGATGAGAATGAACGTCGAGACTCCTGGTCGCGCACGTTCAGCTCGGTGTTCCCGAATGCTCAGCCACGTCTTGGTTGGGCTTGCGATGGTTGCATCGTAACTCGGGAAGGCGTAGTCAACTTATCTGATTTTGTATCTGAACCTGACTTTGAAGCTGAAATTCCGAGTGGACTCCCGCTTGGCTTTAGCATGAATCTTGGTCAAACAGATAGTGGTCCAACTCCGTTCTCATCTCCGTCACCGTCGCCAACGCCTACACAATCGGACTTCAATTACGACAGCATTCGCATCACACCATACGGAACGGTGCAGGTTCACGATAGTAGAAATCCTGACGAAAACGCTGGCCACACCATACACGCATTTGGCAACTTAGCAATGTCGAACGGTGCGCTTCAAGGCAACTGGGAAGAGTATCCGGAATACGACTTTTTCTATTGGGGTCGCACTGTTTATCAAGGTCGCCTGGCATTTGTAGTTACCTGGGTGAAAATTCCAACCGTTGAGTTCCAAAGTAGTAATGGTTTAGATTATGGAGTCCCAAAACCAGGGCTAGAACCAACATCTGTCCAGTTGATGTTGGTAAGTGATAGCTATCTCGATCTCTTGGGTGAATACTTGGATGCGGATATTGATGATCGCCCGCTTTCAAACGTTGATCTAATCTGGAACTTTTCCGATATTCAAAGTGAAGACGCTGTTGCGCTGCATGGTGATGTCGATTCAGCCGGTGACGTACTGCAAATATTCTCTGGAACTTCGCAGTTTATGTCAGGTTACACACCTCTTTTCAGTGATGAAATGACCGAAGCAGATTTCAGCAATGATATAGGACTGGGAGTTGCATCCGAAAGCTGTGACACTGATTGTGTTGTAGATGGATTACTAAGTAACAAACTACAGAGCCCTATTGATGGTCGGTACGTACTTGGCTACCGAGACTACTTCAAGAACCAGGAATTATCTGCAGTCGCCCCAAGGGGATTGCTTGCCCCGGCGGCGCCTCGATCAGTTGAAGTTTCGCGTAATGACGCAACAGTTGCATCTATATCGTGGAAGGCCCCAGTGCTGTGGGTGCTTGGAAACATCTTTGATGTCGAAGCAGAACCTATTTATGGCTATCGAATTGAATATGCCGTGAATGGACGTTGGGAATCTCCGGAGCCGGAGGTTTACCCGGCGCTGAATCTACCACCACTTCTGGCAAGTGATTTGATTTCAACACCGGATGGTGGTGAAACTCGGTATTCACTTGCAATTGATGAACTGCAGCCAGGTGAGCAATACACCTTTAGGGTTTACGCGGTCTATGCAGGGCTAGATTTGCCAGCACCAGAAACAGATTTAATGTTTGAAAGTGAAATTAGCGGTGTTCCAAGTCTGGCCGATGAGCGACATGATTCTGACTTACTTATTGAAACGGCAGCTGAAGCCAACGTGCTAACTGCGGATGAAATCGCCCAACAAATCGCGGGTGATGTTCCTGTGACTAACGCGACGGTTAATGGCTCAAGCTATATAGGAGGCATCACAGCAAAATCGATTGGCTCATTCGAAGAAAATGGGTCAAATGCCATTGGCATAGAAAGTGGAATTGTGATGGCGCCGCTTTTGGATGTGAGAACGTTTGAGCGAGGCAGTGGAATTACAGGAATTGATTCAACCTCAGCAACGTTGAATTCATTTGCGTTGCCGCAAGAGCGTGCAAAATATGAAGAGATTTATGCAGAGTTTGATTCTTTCCTGCAGTCACAAGAAAGTTGGGTGCCAGAGGATTTTGAGAGTGACGAGTTAACTGGCGAGTACAAATTAGTTTGTGAATCGTCTATGGGACCTTCTGGTCAATGCGTCAACGGAATGACAGTTTTGCAGTTTGATGTCACTCCGACTGCTGACTTCTTGAAGTTTGAATATGCTCTTGCAGGAACCGAAACTAGCTCGGCTCTCTATGCTTATCCGGATGGATTCGGATTGTTTGTAGGTGGGATTGACCAGTCAAATTCCTGCGCACTAGTGCCGCAAGTTAACGAGACTACTTTGGAAGAACGTTTTGTCACGTCGGCAAATGCCCTAGAGGCCCGCACAGCCAGGTATGTACCATTTGATTCGGACCTACATGCAGCCACCATCACTTCAACCATGACTTGTAGCACCGATGTCAGTGCCTACTCGGATTCTCAAACACCGGTAACGGTAACCATGGTGATTGCGAATGCAAATGATGAAATTTTGTCACCTGCGGTGTTCCTTAAGGGAGATTCCGTGCGCTTCGAGCCAACTTCGATTGTGGCTCGCGATATTCCAGCTGCGACAGTTTTTCAAGAATATGAATCAGTTTTGATTTCAGCAACGGGCACAGCACCAACTTCTTGGTCGGCTAGTGATCTGCCAGAAGGAATGTCCCTAACAACTTCTGGCGCGCCAGGTACTCCTCGCGTCGGTGAACTTCAGGGCACTCCTCAAGTATCTGGCAGCTTCAACTTCACCGTTAACGCTTTGGACGCAATGGGAATTGCACTAGCATCCCAAGCATTCTCAATTCAGATTGATGATGTTGAGCGAGGCTCTGAAGTTAGAAATGTACGAATCTCACTGTATGACGATGAATTAACTTGGGAGCATCCGCTTGAATCGCCGGAAGGCATGCTCTATGACGTTTATTATCGGGCTGATTTGGACCAAGAGTATGAGCTAGCTAGGGGCAAAAAATGCACGGAAGTATCTAACGATAGGTGTTTGGATTTTGGAGGCAACACTATTCCGGTCCAAGACTTTACAGATCCCTTTGTCGACCTTCGAGATTCATATGATGCAAACACGAACTATCAATTCAAGATAGTTGCCCGTTGGCCCGGGAATGCATCTTATTCAGAAACAATGGTTATGGCTACCAGCTGGCGAGATGTTTGTTCAGGTGAAAACTCCTGCTCCTATACGCAGTCTGGTCGAATCACAAATGAAGCTTTTTGGGAAGAAATTACTTATGGAATTGAAGAAGCTCAAACCATACAAGGAAATGAAGATGCCTTTGATGGCGCACTCAATGTCTACATTGGTGATGGCGATGTTTCCGAGGCGCACAGAGTCTCCTGTGATTTCTCGACTTTGGATGTTATCCGAGATGAGGAGCTTGAAGACATAATTGGTCATGAGATTGTTTGTTCTGATGATATTTATGAGGACCTAGAGATTAAGTTATCGCGATATTTCTTCTCAGATGAGCAGTGGACTCGGACTATGGTTGAAGTCACTAACAACGATCAAAACGATGAATTCAATGGCACGGTGTGGCTCGTTAGTGACCTTGGATCAGATTCCGACACATTCTATGAGGCAACAAGTGACCTATCTTCCCAACCAGGGCTCGATCCTGTTGACACTTGGGCGGTAACATCTGATGCCCGCGATGATGAAGACCCAATTTTGATCCACATGCTTGGTGAATTGAAAGACGAGGATTATTCGACTCTTTCCTGCTGGGCATCGGATGGAACTTTAGATGAAGACGAACGAACTCGAAACTCAAATAGCTGTGGCCAAATGGTGGCTGGTCATGATGTCTCAGTTTCCGGCGGCGCGACCACCAAAAAGGCTTGGTTTACTGGATTGGTTGGTTATTCCGACCCTCTCTTGTTCGACAGCGCAAAAAATCGGGCAATACTTGCCGCAGGGGTATTTGCTTCTGACGAAACTACCTGGACTGGTGACATGTCGAGCTTTGAAGTTCCGAGCCTGTTCTACGAGATTCCAGAACTGACCTGTGAGTCAGTAGGAGGCGGAAGTGCACCAGAGGGAGAACAACCATTATCCGTAGTACTTCTGAACAAGCAGCTACAAGTTCCTGACGGGGAGTCAAACCAATCGAGTTTGAGCAGTGCCACTGCACTAGCAACTCAACTCTGCAACTCGCCATATTTGTCAACAACAATATTTGCGCCATATTTGTCAACAACAATATTTGATGGCGGGAATGGATCTGAAAGTGGTTGGAAAAACGCCTTAGCGGATGCTGATGTATTGGTTTTGCCAGAAACAGAGTCTGATCTATTGGGTTCTGATTTATTACAAACATCTGACATGGCGCATCTAACCGAGTGGGTCCGTGACGGCGGTCGAATAGTCGTGGTGGGAGCCTCTCAGTACCGAACCGAACTGGAAAACATAATTGGAATCCCGGCTGGAACGCTTCAAGTTGGAGAATGGGAAAGTAGCGCTCAAGTTCCGCGTCTTGACGCCGCTGAAGTATTTGGTGGCAGCTTGCCGGTTGCAAATGGCGACTTAAGCAAAAGTATGCTCAAATTCGACGATTCTTTTTCTGAAGCAGTCAACTTAGTAAATGTAAACGCGATTAGTCTGTATGGCGGATCAACAGACGATGGCCAGTTATCGGCTGTTACTAAATTTGAGATCGGTCGAGGTCAGGCAAGTTACCTAAGTTCAAATTTTGAAGGCGATCGTAACGCCAACTGGGACGAAGCTTTGCTGCATTCAGTTTATGGAACCGAAACCGAAGTATTAGAGATAACTGAATCAGGCAAGACTTGGAATCTGTGGAGGTCTGGAGTTTACTGGTCTGAAATGGATTCAGCAGCCAGCTTTAAACTCGGTTCGATCGGTGACTCGACTTCTCTAGCCTGCGTGAACACCCCAACAAATCCGGCGATGAGAAAAGTTTCTTCGGGGGGCACTGAGATTCTCTGTGGCAAGCAACTAGTGCAAGACGGATTAGTAGACGCTGGAGTTTCAGTCCAGTTAAGTCGATTTGTCTTTGCGTCTGGTGATTGGATGTATTCAAGCATTGTTGTGACAAATAATGACAGAGAAGACACTTACAGAAATCAGATCTGGTTCGGTGGTTCACAGAACCTATCTTCGTCAATGAGGATAGAGGCTACTTCACGTTCTCCAAGTGGTACTACTAATTTAAGCGGAGAGGGTACTACTAATTTAAGCGGAGAGCAACAAGACTCTGACGGGTCATCGGAGTGGATTGTTGCGAGCGAAGGTGCAGGCATCAATAACGTTCATGGCGATAGCACCTCAGAAGTCGTAACTCACATATTCGATCCAAGGCCAAACACAAATCACGGAGGCTCAAATCGTGATTCTTGGCTAAGGATGGATTCTGATGAGATCCAATCTGACTGGTGGATCTCCCTTGAGAGCGATCAAAGTATTTCAATTTCTGCGCTAACAGGTCGAATGAGTTATGAGCCTGGTTGCGATCGAACTGCGGTAGAAATTTCCAAGCAAGCCGCATTGACAATTACGAAATCAGAAGGCCCGTTAGAGTTTCCAAGTTTGAGAACGGATTGTGAGTCGTTATCAGCGACAACAACTAGCTTGAGCGCTCAAAATTCTGGAACAAATGTCTCGGTGAGTTGGAGTTCGGTTGCAACTGCAACCCATTATGAACTTAGCTATCGTGTGGGTTCAAGTGGTGAGTGGACGTCACCAACATCGATACCTGCTACTGCAGACACAACTATGAGTACATTGATACCTGGCTTAAATCGATCAACTGATTATGAATTCAGTATTAGGGCTAAGCGAATTAATTTTGGATCCTACGGTGATAACGCTATTGGTCCATGGGCAGAAAATGTAGCGACACTTAGGACTTCAGCAAAACCGATAGTCCGAAAAGCTCAAGCGTCGCCTACAGCTCCGAAAGCAACAACAGTTGGTAAAACAGTTAAGTTCGCTATGAAGACTAAAGCTGGACTTGCTTTGGCTGTCAGCTCAACGGGTGCCTGCAAAACTACAAAGATTACTACTAGTAAGAAAGTTGGAAGTAAGTTTGTTGTTACTCAAACAGGCTGGCTTGTAACGCCCAACGTAAAGGGTGTCTGTTCAATTAGATTCAGAGCGCCGGGAAACACTAATTGGAATCCTTTAGATACAACAACGAAGGTTACTGTGTCTGCTAATTCACAAGTATCTCCAACAGTTCCAAAGACTTTGTTGGTAAAAAAGACAGTTAAGTTCGCTATGAAGACTAAAGCTGGACTTGCTTTGGCTGTCAGCTCAACGGGTGCCTGCAAGACCACGAAGATTACCGTAACGAAAAAAGTTGGAAAAAAGACAA
>JBIIMD010000064.1:0-6663 GCA_044232525.1 Candidatus Nanopelagicales bacterium
CAAGCCAATTGACCCAAGCAGATATGCCATACCCGGCAATTGCATCGGATGGCCACCAGCACGAACTTCAACCTTCGCAGCATTGATATACCCACCGATTCCAGTTCCTGCTGCGACTGCATAAAGCAATCCAGTTGCATCATTGGTTTCCAATTCACCTATCGACGCAATAACAAGTCCAGTTAGCGCAATGCTCGTCGAAACTATCCATATCAAAGTTGGGCGTTCCCGTAGCGCTAGCCAGGCAACTATTCCAGCTGAAATTGGAATGCATCCAACGGTTATCAAAGCTGCGGTTGCTACGCCAGTGCGCTCAACTGACGCAAAAAAGAAGGCTTGGTAAGTGGCGGAAGATGCAGCCATGATCCAGATGCCTGGGCGCTTTAATAGCTTAGGCAGTCGCTTTAGTTGCCCCCCAAAGAATGGAGCCAATAGCAAAAGAGTTAGCGCACCCAAAGCCAGGCGAATAAATCCAACCACTGGCGCAGTGCTGTTGAAGGAATAGAGAGCAACGGCAGTTCCGGCAGTTCCGGCTAGTCCATTGCCAAGCAAAGAAAGGCTTACGGAACGTCCTACCAAGTGGCTGGAGCCACGGGAGTGTTTAGCCATCTAGAGATACTCGGCTTTGGCAATAATGCACGCCTTTATCCTATTTGTTACTTGTATGCCTAGAAGTCTTTATCGACTCTAAAACTAGTCCCTACAAAACTAGTGGTCTTGCATCAGAAGATATTGGGATAGACAGCGTTGAACTGCCACTTAGATATGCATCTGCATAAGCTGCAGCAGACCTGCCCTCGGCAATTGCCCATACGATCAAGGACTGACCACGACCTGCATCTCCTGCGATAAAGACCCCTTCGACATTAGAAGTAAAGGAGTTATCTCGCTTAAAGTTCCCACCGGTCAAATCCAGATTTAGCTGCTCAGTTAAAACCTGAGTCTCTGGTCCTGTAAAACCAAGGGCCAGGAAAACAACATCAGCAGGTATTACTCGAGATGTGGATTCTTGCTCAATGAACTTTGCCCCATCAAGTTCCACATCTACGATCTCGATTCCAGTCAAAGATTCTTCGCCTAAGAATCGAGTTGTTGATACTCCATAAATTCGCGACCCGCCTTCTTCATGAGCTGAAGTCACTTTATAAAGTAATGGATGAGTGGGCCATGGTGCGTTTTCTGACCTGGTAGCACTTGGTTGTGGCATTATTTCTAGTTGCGTGACGGACAGTGCGCCTTGGCGTAATGCAGTTCCAAGACAGTCTGCACCAGTGTCGCCGCCACCGATGATCACAACGTTCTTTCCCTTGACATCAACCTGCTCAGAGCTGTATTCGCCATATGTGGTGCGATTCGCTGAAGGCAAATAATCCATTGCTTGGTGGATCCCATTGAGATTTCTACCAGGGACATTTAAGTCTCTAGGTATTGCAGCACCAACTGCCAAAATTACGGCGTCGTAACGAGAACGAAGTTCACTTGCTGGAAAATCTACGCCTACGTTCACACCGGTTCTAAATCTGACTCCCTCAGCCTGCATTTGCATCAGCCTGCGATCAATGTGACGCTTTTCCATTTTGAATTCGGGAATGCCATAACGAAGTAAGCCACCTATTCGATCAGATCGCTCGTACACCGCCACGGTATGTCCGGCTCTCGCCAACTGCTGAGCCGCAGCCAATCCTGCGGGACCAGAACCAACCACGGCAACCGTCTTACCGCTTAATCTTTCTGGCGGCATTGGTTGGACATAATCCGCATCCCAAGCTCGATCGATAATTGATACTTCGACTTGCTTAATGGTTACTGGATCTCCTGAGATTCCAACCACGCAAGCAGATTCACATGGGGCAGGACACAGTCGGCCAGTGAATTCTGGAAAATTATTAGTTGCATGCAATCGCTCTGATGCCAGTCGCCAATCATCGGTGAAAACTAAGTCATTCCATTCCGGAATCAGATTTCCAAGAGGGCAGGCATTGTGGCAAAACGGAATACCACAATCCATGCACCTACTGGCTTGCGTGCGAACCGAGGACGAATCAAAGTCTTGATAAACCTCGCGCCAGTCTTGAATACGCACGTCGACTGGTCGGCGCTTTGGATGCTGTGCCGGCACTTCCATAAAGCCTCTTGGATTAGCCATTTTTTGTCCCACTTACCGCAAAAAGTTTCATCACTTCTACGTTTGGATCAAGGCCATCGCTTATCGCACGTGACTGCACCTGAAGTACGCGTTGATAATCAGTTGGCATAACTTTTGTAATTCGCTCTGACTCACCAATCCAGTTACTGATTAAATCTTGGGCAACCTTTGAATTAGTTTCCCGAATGTGCTCACTTAGCAGGTCGTATAAAAGCTCACGATCTTTAGCATCCAAGGTCTGTAGTGTCACCATTTCAAGATTGACTTTAGGTTTTTGAAGATCTAAAACATATGCAACCCCACCCGACATTCCAGCCGCAAAGTTTCTGCCTGTTGCTCCAAGTACTACAACAATTCCACCTGTCATGTATTCGCATCCGTGATCCCCAATACCCTCAGTGATTAACGTGGCACCAGAGTTTCTAACCGCAAATCGTTCACCAGCTCTACCCCGAAGCATGATTTTTCCTGAGGTTGCGCCATATCCAATAACATTTCCGGCAATGATATTGTCTTCGGCAATAAAGGTTGCATTAGCCGATGGGCTAATTGCAATTTTTCCCCCCGAAAGACCTTTGCCGACATAGTCATTAGCATCGCCTTCTAGTCTTAATGTGACGCCAGCAGGCAAGAAAGCACCAAACGATTGGCCCGCAGAGCCAATAAATTTGATTTGAATGGTGTCCTCAGGCAGACCTTTGCCACCCCAAGCGCGCGTAACCCTGGAACCCAGCATTGTGCCAACAGTTCGATTTACATTTCTGATTGAGAATTCCGCAGAAACTGCTTCGGCATTATCTATCGCTGATTGGCAGGCTGCAATCAATTGATTATCGATTGCATCAACTAGCCCGTGATCCTGCAGCATAGTTTGCCTCAAACTAGCAGAGCCAACTTCTATAGATGAGTGAAAAATTGGGGACAGATCTATACCCTGCAACTTCCAATGTTCAATTGCAGCAACTGTATTCAGCAAATCCACTCGACCGACAGCTTCATCTAGGCTCCGCAATCCCAGTTCTGCCAAGATTTCTCGAACTTCTTGTCCGATGAATTCAAAGAAGTTAACTACGTGATCGGCTTGTCCTTCAAATCTTTCCCGCAACTTTGGATTTTGTGTTGCCACGCCGACTGGACAGGTATCGAGATGGCAAACCCGCATCATGATGCAGCCCATGACAACAAGTGGAGCGGTAGCGAAACCGTATTCTTCAGCCCCTAGAAGTGCTGCGATCACAACGTCGCGACCAGTCTTTAATTGTCCATCTGCTTGCACCACAATTCGATCTCGAAGGCCATTCAAAAGCAGAGTCTGTTGAGTTTCAGCTAATCCAATTTCCCAAGGTGCGCCAGCGTGCTTCAAGCTGGTAAGCGGAGCTGCGCCAGTACCACCGTCATGACCTGAAACCAAAACAACATCGGCATGCGCCTTGGCCACTCCTGCAGCGACAGTTCCAATTCCAACTTCTGACACTAATTTCACGTGAATCCGAGCTTGGTCATTTGCATTCTTTAGGTCATGAATCAACTGAGCCAAGTCTTCAATCGAATAGATGTCGTGATGAGGTGGCGGCGAAATTAATCCAACACCTGGTGTTGAGTATCTGGTCTTGGCAATCCATGGATAAACCTTGTGACCTGGGAGCTGTCCGCCTTCTCCTGGCTTGGCTCCCTGGGCCATTTTGATTTGAATGTCATCTGCATTTACTAAATATTCGCTGGTAACCCCAAAGCGTCCAGAAGCCACCTGTTTAATCGCAGACCGCTTTGAGTCACCATTTTCCTCACGGATGTATCGCTCGGGATCTTCGCCACCCTCGCCGGTGTTGCTCTTTGCGCCGATTCGATTCATAGCAATTGCCAACGTCTCGTGGGCCTCTTGGCTAATTGAGCCATAGGACATCGCACCGGTTGAAAATCTCTTTACGATTTCTGAAACTGGTTCAACTTCTGCAATAGGAACAGCGGAATTTGTTTCAGACTTAAACTCAAATAGTCCCCGCAGCGTCATAACTTTTGCCGCTTGCTCATTAACGCGATCCGTGTACTGACGGAAAATTTCAATTTTGCCGCTTCTTGTTGCATGCTGAAGTCTAAAAATTGTTTCGGGATCAAATAAGTGAGGTTCACCTTCTCGGCGCCACTGATATTCACCTCCCACATTCAAAGTTCGATGTGATGGCGAGATCCCGGTCGCTGGATATGCTTGCGCATGTCGCATTTCGCATTCTTTCGCAATCACTTCCAACCCGATTCCACCTAATCGAGATGGCGTTCCAGTGAAGTACTTGTCAACCAAATCCTGGGCCAGCCCGATGGCCTCAAACACCTGGGCACCTGTGTAGGAAGCAGCGGTAGAGATTCCCATTTTGCTCATGACCTTTAGTAGGCCTTTGCCTAGGCCCTTAACTAAATTTCGAACCGCAATTTCTGGCTGCACTCCTGTAACTACTCCAGTGCGAACCAGATTTTCTACTGATTCCATCGCTAGATATGGATTTACGGCCGCTGCCCCGTATCCAATAAGGAGAGCGACGTGATGTACTTCCCTAACATCCCCCGCCTCAATAATCAGCCCAACTTTGGTGCGGTTTCGTTCCCGAATTAAGTGATGATGCACTGCAGCAGTCAGTAACAAAGACGGTATCGGTGCTAACTCTGAGGAAGAATCCCGGTCTGAGAGGACGATGAGACGTTCGCCCTGCGCAACTGCGGCAGAAACTTCAGCAAAGATTTCCTCAATTCTTGCGGCAAGGGCTTCCGATCCACCGCGGACGTTATAAAGGCCGGAGATTTTTACTGATGCTAATCCCGGCAGGTTTCCATCTCTATTTATATAGATGATTTTGGCTAACTCATCGTTATCGATCACTGGAAATGGCAAAGTTAGTTGCAAACAGTGGGCTGCAGATTCAGTCAGCAAGTTAACTTCTGGCCCAGTAGAGGTTGACAGTGAAGTTACTAACTCTTCTCTGATGGCATCAAGCGGTGGGTTAGTTACTTGGGCAAACAACTGCGTGAAGTAATCGAACAGTAACCTTGGCCGTTCGCTCAAAATAGCAATTGGGGTATCAGTTCCCATTGAACCAAGAGCCTCGCCACCATCTCGCGCCATTGGGGCAAGTAAGAGTCTGAGTTCTTCTTCGGTGTATCCGAAAGTTTGCTGTCGACGAATCACAGACCCTGGGGTATGGATGATGTGTTCTCGATCCGGTAAAGATGACAGATTTACATTTCCCTCTTTAACCCATTTTCCATAAGGAGCGCTTTGGGCAAGCTCTTGCTTAATCTCTTCATCTTCGATGATTCGTCCTTGTGCGACATCGACTAAAAACATACGGCCAGGTTGTAGTCTTCCTTTTCGGATCACAGTTTCCTGAGGAATATCTAGAACACCAGACTCCGAAGCAAGGACTACTAAACCATCATTCGTTACCCAGTAACGCCCTGGCCTTAAACCATTTCGATCCAGCACCGATCCAATTAAGGTGCCATCAGTAAATGACACATTGGCTGGCCCGTCCCAAGGCTCAGTCAAGTTGGAATGAAATTGGTAAAAATCCCTGACTGTTGGATCGAGATCTTTGTGATTTTCCCAAGCTTCAGGAATCAACATAAGTAATGCATGTGGCAGACTACGCCCACTTAAGTGCAGTAACTCAATAACTTCATCGAGTGAAGCAGAATCACTTCCTCCTGGTGGGCAGATTGGAAAGATTCGTGAAATGTCTCCAGGTATTAAGTCCGATGCAAGTTGTGACTCACGAGTCTTCATCCAGTTTCGGTTTCCCCTGATGGTGTTGATCTCACCGTTGTGCGCGATGTATCGGTATGGGTGGGCCAAGGGCCACGAAGGAAAAGTGTTAGTTGAAAATCTTGAGTGAACTAATCCGATTGCACTTGCAAAATTTTGATCCGACAAGTCTGGGAAGAATGGCTCTAACTGCTTAGTCGTCAACATGCCTTTGTAGACGATCGTTCGCGACGAAAGGGATGAGAAATAGATTCCTAACTCGTGTTCAGCGCGCTTTCGTAAAACATAAGTTAGTCGATCTAGGTTCAACCCTTCTTCACTATTTGTACCCTTTACAAATAGCTGCTCAAACTCAGGCATAACGCTAAGCGCAGTTGGACCGATGCCATCAGGATTCACCGGCACTTTTCGCCAACCAATGATCACTAAACCTTCTTGTTCAGCAATTTTTGCGATTTCGGTTTTGACTAAATCTAGATCTTTTGAAGCATTTGGCAAAAATGAAATACCAGCCGCATATTCGCCCAATTTAGGTAACGAAAATTCAACTTGGTTACGGAAAAAATCGTCAGGGATCTGGGTCAGGATTCCGGCGCCGTCTCCCGAGTTAACTTCCGAGCCACTAGCCCCACGGTGATCCAGATTTCGCAAAGCTTCGAGTGACTTTGAAACGATGTCGTGGCGCTTTTCACCTGTTAGGGTTGCCAGCCAAGCTACTCCACAAGCATCGTGCTCAAAATTCGGGTCATACAGCCCTTTTGCT
>JBIIMD010000010.1:0-21711 GCA_044232525.1 Candidatus Nanopelagicales bacterium
GAGTTTCCTGCACTTCTGCAAGCATTTCATCACGCTTGGTGTTATCAGCTTCGTTCTTTAGCTTGACGTATAGGTCATCTACAGTTGTGCTTTCGTAGTTAACCATGTTGTTCAAGCTGCCGTTAGCTGCAGATACGAAGAACAGCAATGTTGCATATCCTGAATCCACTGCGATTGGCTTCTCGTTGTCATTGAGTGCAAACGGTAGGTCGCGCTTAACAAGTGCGCGGTCACCGAATTGACTCTGTGGAATTGGGTCCAACTGAATGTTGATTCCAACAGCAGCTAGATCCGAACGGATCTGGGTTGCAATTGGACCAAGTGTGGATTCCAACTCAGTGATGTAAGACAGTTTCAATGAACCATCGTCTACGAATCCAGCTTCAGCAAGTAATGCCTTTGCTGCTTCTGGGTCGTATGCATATGGTGTATCTGCCTTCTTGTAACCAGGGTAGGTACTTGGCATGTGGCTATCCCACTTTTGTGCCTTACCGAAGTAACCATTGGCAATGATCTTGTCGTAGTCAATTGCTGCTGCAACTGCCCGGCGAACTAGAACGTTATCAAATGGCTTGGTCTGGAAGTTCATGTGAACAAACAGGTTCTGGTTTCCAGCTACAGCTGAAAGTCCTACGCCTTCAACGCCCTCTAGGCTGGCAAACTCACTCGGAGTCAACTTGTCAACAAGTTGAGCCTGACCGGTCTGAACAGCAGCTAAACGGTTTGCTGATGTAGGTACCTTGCGCCAAACAACCTTCTTGATGCTTGGTGCGCCAGCGTAGTACTTCTCGTTTGAAGTAAGAGTCATTGAGTCATTCTTGACCCAATCGCTGATGCAGTAAGCGCCAAAGGAAGGCAGGTTAGTGCTGTTTGAGTACTCATGTGCCCATGGATCTTCAGGAGTTGCATTTGCTTCCATTGCTTCTTTGTCAAAGATGTTCAAACCAAAAATGGTTAGAACTGGCAAGAACAACTTGTTTGGTGCAGCCTGCTTGATCGTTACGGTGTAATCATCAACCTTGGTCACTTCGTCACCAAGCTTCTTAGCTTCAGCTGCTACTGCAGCATCGGCATCAAATACACCTGCTGTGAAACCAGCAATGTCGGCAACGTTAGAGAGGAACCAACCAATTGGTGCACTACCACTAACGCTCTTTGCACGTTCAAATGTGTAAAGCACGTCATCGGCATTAAAGGTTTCACCGTTACATCCCTCTACACCTTGGCGCAACTTAAAGGTCCAGGTGAGCGTTGCTTCGTCATATTCATATGACTCAGCTAGGCGGCCTTCGAAATTCTGGAAATCGAATAGGCCAACTCCAGTTTGATTCGCTGCACCATCCTTGTAGTAAACAAGTGGCTCCATGATGTTGCCAATTGCTTGCTGAGTTACTGGGATGGATGCAGATGGACCGTCGGGATCAAGACCCGGTGGCACATCTTCAGATAGAGATACGATCTCACTTGCGCTACTTGTCGGTGCTGAAGTTGCTTCTGTAGTTCCTTCTTCTGTTCCACCTGAACAGGCAGCAACAAACAAAAGACTGAATCCAAGGATCAGCGCCTTTAACTTCTTACTCATATAATCTCCGAACTTTCGTTGCTTGCGGCAGCTAACGTAATCATTCAACTACGTTGAGATAAGCAAACCTCATACCTTTTACATTTCGCAGGCAAATAGAGTAGAAAAGTACTCAGGCAATAACGATTGGATAACGCGATGGAAACCAAGAAAATGGCAAAACCCCTTATAACTAAGGCTGTTGAGCACAGTTTGACCCTTAACTTCGAGGATATTCCGGATTCCACGAAATCCAGCGCAAAGACGCTAATTCTGGACAGCCTGGGAGTAGGCCTAGCTGGGAGCTCCACCACCGAGTCGGGTTGGCTCCAAAACTTTGCTGCCACAAACAGCTCTGGCCAGACTTCAAATGGTTGGAATATGAATCAAAAACTCGATGCGGCAAATGCGGCAATGATCAACGCCCACCAAATGCATACTCTCGAATTTGATGCAATTCATGAACCAGCTGTGGTTCACCCTATGACGGTTGTCCTGCCGAGTGTTATTGCATGGATGCAACGTGAACATCTCGCAAACGGATATGTTCCAAATGGAAAAGATTTAATCAAAGCCGTTTGTGTTGGAGTCGATATTGCAGGTGGGCTTGGTGATGTAACAACTTCCCCACTTCAATTCTTCCGCCCTGCGACTGCAGGTGCACTCGGTGCAGTCGCAGCTATCAATTCAATTTCATCACCAACTAATGAAGCTGCAATGTCAGCCCTTGGAATTGTTTACGGACTACTTTCAGGCACGATGCAGGCCCACACCGAAGGTGCTCAAGTATTAGCGTTGCAAGTTGGCTTCAATGCCCGGTCTGCAATAAATGCAATCGATCTTTCACAACGCGGGTTCATTGGGCCGGAATACATACTCGAGGGTAAGTATGGATACTTTTCGCTTTTTGAAAAAGCTGGTGATCCGGAAGCTTTAATGAATCGATTGGGTAAACAGTGGGAAGTTGAACGCACATCTCTTAAGCCATTTCCTAGCGGTCGTGCTACGCATGGAGCCTTAGATGCAATTCTGCAATTACGCACAGAGCATGGATTGAGTCGTGACCAAATTGAATCAATTGCCGTGACTGTGCCACCTATGGTTTACAACTTAGTTGGCAGACGACCAGATGTAGACATGCCTGTTGGCGCAGCTCGACTTTGCTTGGCTTACCTAATTCCACTTGCGATTGATAGTGGGCAAGTAAATCTAGATTGCTACCTAGATGAAAACTTACGAAACTCAGAGATTCATGATTGGGCACAGCGAATTTCGGTAACCGCAGACAATAATCCAGATTTAAATGCCTTTGATCCCCAGAAAGTTTCAATCACTCTGAACTCTGGTGAGGTACTTGAGAAGGAAATGCCATATTCACTTGGTAGTCCGACTAATCCAATGTCAGAAACACAGGTGTTGGCGAAATTGCAAGCAAATCTCAATCTTGTAGGACGAATTAGCTTGTTTGAAGATATTGTTGAAACTGTGAATGACCTGGAAAATCAAAGCGACTTGAGTGCACTACTTGGGAGCCTTTGATGAGTTCTCCATACTTTGATGCCTTCGACTACAAACGTCTCAGTCAGGAGTACCCAACGGGTGCAAGTTTTATTTCAAAATACTCCGGAATGTCTCGCCAACAATTAGAGGATATTCAGCAGCAAAGATTTCAGTCAGTTCTCGAGTGCGCTTGGGATACGCCGTTTTATCGTTCGCTTTGGCTAGCTTCCGGGGTAGCTAAATCAGATGTACGCGACCTTTCTGACATTAAGAAGCTTCCAATCATCGATAAATCCATGATTCTGGCTGACATTGAAGCGCATCCCCCATTTGGAAGTCTGCCAAGCCGTCTTGAAAAATCGGCAACGCAACGAATTTTACAAACTACAAGTGGTACTACGGGTAACCCACAACCAGTGTTATGGGGTCCATGGGGACGAGAAGTCCAGAATGCATTGCTTGGAAGAACTTATACCTGGCTAGGTGTTAACTCCACAGATGTAATGCACAGTGTTTATGGACACGGGTTAGTAAATGGTGGTCATTACATCAGAGAAGCCGCAACTCGTTACACCGAAGCACTAATGCTTACTGCGGGAACTGGAATTGAAACTAGATCTGAACGACAAGTTGCAGTTATGTCGCAATTTGGGGTATCTGTTCTAGTAGGTTTTGCCGACTACTTGCTGAAGTTGGCTCAAGTTGCCGCTGATCAAAACTTGCTACCTGGAAGAGACATTCCAGTTCGAATGATTATTGGCCACGTTTTGGATGGTGGCCGAGAGGCTTTGGAAAATGCCTGGGGTGGTGCAAAAGTGTACAACTGGTACGGCGTTGCCGATACCGGAATCGTTGCAACTGAAGGACCGGAACGCGATGGAATGCATGTGTGGGAGGATGCCAACTTCCTTGAAATCATAAACTTCGAGGATCCAGCGAGCGCAATGGGTGACATGGTCGTGACTAGTTTGGGTAAGAGCGATTTAGCTCCACTTATCAGATTCAATACTCACGACTTAACTTCGCTGCATACTTCTGGCAACAGTGATTTCCCATTCCAAAAAATCGTTGGCCTTCTCGGTCGTAGCGACAACATGGTAAAGCTAAAGGGGATAAATGTTTATCCAACTGCGATTGGTGGGATGCTGCAAGAAGTTGCGAGTTTTACTGGAGAATACGTTTGTCGCGTCGAGACTTTGGATAGCGTTGAGAAATTTACCGTTGTCGTCGAACTCACAAATTACGCCACGGAATCGCAAGACTCTGTCAAGCAATTGCTAGCTCAGAAGCTTGGAGTGACCGTGGATGTCGAGCTAGTTGCTCCTGGTCAAACTGCTGAAGTTACTGGACTTAATACTCGTCAGAAACCTGCTCGACTCTTGGATCTACGCTAGTGAATCAGGACATAGCAGCCATTTTCAATTCATATCAAAATGGCATTTCTCCTTCAGAAGTTGTACTCGCAGCTGCGGGTGTCCAAGATGAATTTCTTGCGATCGAGCAAAGGCTTCCAAATGTTGAAGCTCTTGCGCTCGATTCTGGTCTTCGAATTAGCTCTGGAACCCAGAGAGCATTAGAAGGCATACCATTTTCAGTTAAGGCCAACATTGATGTAGCGGGTATCGCAACCACAAATGGAACAGCAATGGAAAGTCAGCCGGCAAGTAAATCTGCTCGCATAGTTGATTTGTTATGTGAAGCAGGAGCCATTCCAGTTTTCACAACAACTATGGCCGAGTTAGCCATAGGGGCAGTTACCGACAATGCACACACTGGAATTTGTGTTACTCCTGCTAATCCAAATCTTCATGCCGGAGGCTCGAGTGGTGGCTCTGGCGCAAGTGTTGCAGCCGGCTGGGTACCGTTTTCATTGGGTTCGGACACCATGGGAAGTGTACGAATTCCAGCCGCTTACTGCGGTGTTTTTGGATATAAACCGTCTTCGCAAGTTATCGATCGAACGGGCTTAACTCCGTTATATCCACCGATGGACACCATTGGAATAGTGGCTAATACAGTTTCTGATATTCAGGCAGTAATGCACGTCTGTGCTGAAACAAGTTGGTCCACTGATTCAGAAACAGCTACCACTTTATTGGTCCCAAGTTTTGTTCAAAGTTCGCACTCTGACGTACTAGCAAATTTCAACAATCAATTATCAAAGATTCGCTTAAGCTCTATTAACAATGGACTTGCGGTAATTGATTTAGAACTTGATTTGGACCTAGGTTTGCTCCGGCGACGCGGGCTTTTACTTTGTGAGGTCACTGCCTGGAAGAATTTTTCAAATGCCGATGCGATTCCCACAGGAATATCAGAGCCAGTAGCTAGTCTGCTTCGATACGGTTCCTCAGCCACATCTGAAAAAATCGATGATGCCCGTACAGTGTTGGCAACTACTTTAGATTTAGTTTCAAAAGTGCTCGATCAATTCCCTGGACACCCGATGTTGATTCTGCCAGTCACGCCATTTCCTAGTCCTGAATTATCAGCAACAAACGAAGACTTGGCAACAAGTGCTGATTTCACGTGTCTGGCTAACATTTGTGATCTCCCATCAATCAGCATTCCAGCAGCAGAGCAGGCAATTCAACTTATGGCCAAGAATGGTGATGACCATCACCTACTCGATGTTGCAGACATCATTTACTCAATACTTGGGTAAATGATTTTTACTGAAATTTAGCAGTTCGCTTCTCTAGGAAAGCTGCAATTCCCTCAGCATGATCTGGTGAAACCATTGCGCTTTTGACAAAGCCTAGAGTTTGTTCAGAGTCTTCCCGTTGTCCAGAAAGTACTAACTCAATTTCGGTTTTCATGGACCTTACAGATGAGCTGCTATTTGCCAATATCAAAGAGATCCACTTGTCCCGGATCGATTTAATTTCACTTGAAGAAGTTAGTTCATCTACATACCCCCACTGGGAGGCTTCGGTGGCATTAAAGGTTCTACTAGTAAAGAGCAGTTGCTTAGCAATTGCCGGACCAACTAAATCAGTCAGCGCCACGATGTCTGAGTATGGATAGACCATTCCAAGTTTTGCTGGCGTGATAGCAAATGTTGAATCTGTAGAAGCAATTCGAAAGTCACAAGCCACAGCTAGTGCAGCGCCGCCACCAAAACAAGGACCATCAATAACTGCAATTGTTGGGATCGGAATAGCCCTCACCGATTCGATGGCTTTAGCAACTACTGCTTGACTTTGCGCCGCCCACTCGGCATCGCCAGCGTGTTCGCGATACTCAGATACATCAGCACCTGCGCTGAAAATTCCAGGTGAACTAGATTCAACTGTGGCAATTTTTAGGTTTGAATTTGCTGCAATCTCTAGCGAAATATCCTCAAGTTTCTTCCACATTTCTTGATCAAAAGCATTCTTCTTTTCGGCCCGATTCATTGAAATGGTGGCAAGCGATTCAGTTATCTTTAGTTCGATTCGACTCACTACACACCCACTCATCAAGAAATGTTCATCTAACTGAACTTTATGGCCCTTAGTCATTATGCTATCAATCATGACAATTCCTTCACCAACCTCACTCGGCCTTTCAATTGTTGTAAATGTCGAAGAAGGTGCCGAGCAATCAATTTTGGATGGCGACCGAAGCCCTGAGCCCGTTGATGAAATGGGTTTGGCCTTAAAGGCTGGACTACGTAACTACGGAAATGAATCTAACTACCAATATGGAATTAAAGAAGGCTTTGGCAGAGTTGCCAGGATTTTGGACGCTCACAAGATTCCAGCCACGTGGACCGTCGCCGCAGTAGCTCTGGAGCGAGCACCGCAGATTGCTAAATTCATCAGCGAGCGTGGCGACGAAGCAGCTTCACATGGTCACCGCTGGGTACATCAATTCCGAATGGATGAAGAACAAGAATTTGAATTCATCAAGGCTGCCGCAGACTCCATTGAGAAATCTGTTGGTACCCGTCCAGTGGGGCACTTGTCGCGCTACTTGTTAACTGAGAACACTCGAAACATATTGGCTCAGCAAGGTTTTCTGTATCACATGGATGACTACAGCGGGGATGAACCATTTTGGGATTCCACTCCAAGTGGTCCGATTGTTGTGATGCCGTACGCAATTGACACTAATGACATGAAAATGTGGCACGACGCTGGATATACGGCTAAAGACTGGTACGAGTATGCAGTTGACACATTCGATCAGTTTTATCGAGAGCGCCGACCTGGACATAGATACATGTCACTCGGCTTGCACTTGCGCATAATTGGACGTCCAGGTCGTATCAACTATTTTGAGAAATTTGTTGAGCACGTAACCAAGCATGAAGACTTGTGGATTGCACACCGTAGACAAATTGCCCAGCGATTTGCTTCGGAAGTTTCACCACCTTCTAGCTAAGGGCTACCACGGCAACTCAGCGCCATTCATTCCAATGCATTGTCCGCTGATGTACTCAGCGTCGTCCGTGCAGAGCCAAGACACCGTTGCTGCAACATCCGATGGTGTTCCAAATCTGCCCCAAGGCACAGTTGATAAGAATTCTTGTAAGGTTTCATCCCGCGATTTTCCAAGCTTTTTGCCCATACCTTCAACAATGTCCTCCCAAAGCGGGGTCATGATATGTCCAGGCGTGTAGCAATTAACTCGAATTTTTGCAGGTGCGAGTTCTTGGGCAAAACTTTGGCTCATCATGATGATCGCAGCCTTAGTCGCACAGTACTGAGAGAACATTGGAACGCCATGCCTGCCGCCACCAGATGATGCATTTACTATCACACCGCCCTTGTTATCTCTGGTCATGTAATCAGCTGCCACTTTAGATCCAAGTGCTACTCCAACAACATTTACATTCAGCATTTTCATCCAACTCTCAGCCGTAGTGTCTGCGAGCCCAGCGACGTTAATGATCCCAGCATTGTTGACCATGGCATCTAACCGAGTTGTGTGGCGTAACAATTCCTCGACTGCGTTGCGAATCATAGATTCATCACAGACATCTACTTTGCAGTAAAAAACCTTACCTGGGTAAGTTGATTCCAATTTAGAAATATCAGGCTCTTGGATGTCTGCGATTACAACAACCGCGCCATCATGCAAAAACCTTTCAACTATACCTAGTCCAATTCCACTGGAGCCTCCAGTTACGACGACACCTTTACCGCTATGTGTTCCCATGATCCACCTTCCAGAATGGTTTTCGGTTTTTAACATTTACTAACAATGCAGGATCAAACGCATCGAGCGAGTATCCAGCAGGTTGAGGAGGATTTATGTTGTAGCCAGTTTTCTCATTGACTCTTCGCAAAACATCTGGTGACTCATAGTAGGCAATGTAAACAGCATTTAATAAGATGGCAAACTCTTTCGGGAAACTTGATTCACATTTACTAACTTCTGCTTCTGCCTGCTCCACAGCTATTTCAGCCAGGTTATCCGGCAATGTCTCAAGCATTTTCTCAATCAACGAATAATCATGCAATCGAGAGACATCTGCAATCAAAGATTCCGATGAAATAGCTTGGCCCGCACTTGGATGACCATCGCTTGCTGGAATTAATATCTCTAAGAGATTTTCAATTCTTGTCATATTGAATTCACCTGCTTTCGAAATGCTTCCGTTTCGTCCATAGGTGGCAGCAATTTACGTCCCAACATGGTGTCCGCAGCGCGCAGAGCTATCGCTTGTATGGTTGAGGTAGGGTTCAAGGCACCGGCAGTTACAAATACACTGCCATCAACAATCCAGAGATTTTCAAAATCATGCGTACGTCCCGTGCCGTCCACAACTGAATCCTTTGGATCATCGCCCATTCGAGCTGTACCTAGTAGATGAAATCCCGCCGAACCTACCAATGGAACTGTGAGGATCTCTGTTGCTCCAGCTTCCTTTAGCACTTTGGTATTAGTGCGGATTCCAAACTCTAAGAGCTTTTGGGCATTTTCATCAACGCGATAAGTTAACTTTGGAATTCTTGATCCTTTGCTATCAACCTTGTCGGAAAGCGTGACCCGATTCTCTGGATTTGGCATATCTTCGGTTGTCACCGTAATGCTGGCTGTCTTGCCGAATTGTCGATAGAAATCTGCGTGATGGTTTCTACCCCACGAAACGGGTTTGGTGTAGCCACCTGACGCAGTTCCAAGTGGCCCGTCACTTCGAATTGTTTGAGCTTGATATCCTCTGACAAACCCTCGTGATGGATCGGTTTCGTAGAACTCCTGGCTATAAATACTGACTGCAAATGGGCCTTTAAAACCATCAACATACTCATCAAATACGCCAGTTACCAATGCGGTTGGGTGATGCATGAGATTTCTGCCAACTTGATCTGAGCTGTTTGCAAGCCCAGAGGGAAAATCAGAATTTGCACTAAGCAAAAGTAGTCTGGCAGTTCCAATTCCATTTCCAGCTACCACAACATTATTGGCCTTCAATACCTGAGTCTCACCATTGCGATCCTGGTATTCAACTCCCGTGACCTTATTCTGCTTTGATGTGATTTTTTGCACTGCAGCCTCAGTTATCAACTCTGCTCCAGCGGCAATCGCTTCTGGCCAATATGCAAGATCTACGCTTGCTCTGGACCCCCGTGGGCACCCTAAGTCACATGGTCCGCAATTGTTGCAGCCCTTTCGAATACCTTTTTGGCCGTTTGTGATCGCTGCATCTACTGGCCACCAGTGATATCCAAGTCGCTCGTAAGCCTGAGCTATTCGCTGCGCACCAGCACCGATAGGAAGTGGAAGAAACTCTCGCTCTGCGCGTGGTGGATATGCTGGATCACCAGCTAGCCCTGAAACACCCATCATTTGATCATTGATCTCGAAATATTCTGCCAAGTCAAAGTATGAAATTGGCCAATCTTTTGCTACACCATCCAAGGATTTAACTCTAAAATCCGAAGGTTTCATTCGAGGAAAATGTGCTCCCCAGTGAATCGTGGAACCACCCACCGCGTTGTATAGCGATGGTTGAATTGGTGTCTCCGTTGCATCGATCGGATAGTCCCAGCTATTCATTCGTACATTTGGATTTGGATTGTGGCTACGTTGCCTGGCTTGCTCCCAAGCTGGAGTTAATGATGGTGCAGATTCGGGTGCAACCCAACCACCTTGCTCCAAGCAAACGACTCTTGCCCCACCCAGTGCCAGTCGCCAGGAAACCGCAGCACCTGAGGCCCCGGCTCCAATGACTAAAAAGTCGATTTCCTTCACAGGTTTTAGATTACTTAAAAGTCTTACCTTTTTCAGGAAAATTTCACCTTTCGGGAATTGCTAGAAGTTAGTTCTATTTCAGTGAGCGCTGGCGCAAGACGTCGAAAGCAAGGACGCCAAGAGCAATCCAAGTTAATAGGAACCCGATAAATCTTTCACTTGGCATATTTTCTTGAAAGATAAAGAGGCCGATCAGGAATTGAATCGTAGGACTCAAATACTGCAACATGCCTAAGCGAGATAATGGAATTCGAATCGCAGCATAGCCAAATAGCAAAAGTGGCAGTGCTGTTACGACTCCGGAACTAATTAACCAAATTGAGTGTGCAAGGCCTTCGGTCAAGAAAGTGCTTTGATTGTTGATCGTGAGCCAGCCAAGGAAACCCACTGCAAATGGCGTTAGCATTATGGTTTCGACGGTGAGGCTTTCCAAAGCCTCTAGATCCACTAACTTTTTTATGTAGCCATAGAGCGCAAAAGATAGCCCTATAGAAAAGGCCAATACTGGAGGACTTCCTAGCGCAACGCTCATTACTAATAATGCAAACGCCGCAATTCCGATCGCGAACCATTGCAGTCTACGAAGCCGCTCCTTGAAAAAGAACACTCCTAATAAAACATTCAGTAGTGGAGTAACAAAATATCCAAGTGAAGAATCCAAAACATGGCTATTTATGCTGGACCAAATAAAGAATCCCCAGTTTATTGCTATCAATATCGAAGCGCTCGTCAATAAGAACAAGGATCTTCGGTTGCGAAGTATTGAAAACAAACTACTAAACCGACGATATAGGCCAACTAACACGACCAGAGTTACTAAACTCCAAATCACTCGGTGACTTAGAATTTCGACTGCATCAGCTGGCTGCAACTTCGGCCAGTAAAGAACTACCGATCCCCAAAACAAATAGACAACTGCGCCGGCTGCAGTACCTTTTGCTAATTCAGACTGGCTTCTTAAATTACCAAAGGAGTTCATAGAAGTCTCAGACTTTCAATTTAAATTGACACTTGTAATTGGAATCTAAACGGTGCGATATGCAACGTTATCAACCAGCGTTACCATTGCAGACTTTGCATCACAGTCTGGCAAGGAAGTAAGGCGTTCCCGAGCCCGATCTGCCCACTGCTCTAGAACCTCACGCGCTTGATCCATTGCTGGGTGCACCCTCAGTGCCGCTAAAGCTTCAGCATGTTCAGAATCATCCGTAATCGCACGGCTCAACAGCTCACGCAACCGTGGCGGGGTATCTGAATCCGCAAGCGCAAACAGTACTGGCAAAGTACGAATGCCTTCGCGTAAGTCTTTGCCTGGGGTCTTGCCAGAAACCTCCGACTCGATATCTAATAAGTCATCGCTTAACTGAAATGCGATTCCAATACTTTCCCCGAAGTCTGCAATTCGATCTGTTATCTCTGGTGATACGCCACTCATCATTGCACCATAACGTCCAGCTGCTGCAATTAGTGATCCAGTTTTATCAGCCAGAACTTCTAAGTGATGAACGATTGGATCTTCATCACCTTGTGGTCCAACGCTCTCTCGCAGCTGGCCGATTACAAGTCTTTCAAAAGTTTCGGCTTGTACCCGAACAGCTTCTGGGCCCAAATCAGCAAGTAGTTTTGAAGACCGAGCAAACAAGAAATCACCACTAAGGATCGCAACAGTATTTCCCCAGCGACTGTTTGCGGATTGAGCACCTCGGCGTACTTCAGCTTCGTCCATTACGTCATCATGATAAAGCGTTGCTAAGTGAGTTAGTTCCACAACGACTGCTGAAGGAACCACGCCTTCTGATTTTGGGTCACCAAAATGTGAGGCTAGAAGCACCAATAACGGGCGGAATCTTTTGCCACCAGCTTCGACTAAATGGCGAGCGGTGATGTCAGCAAGTTCGTAGTCACTTCTGATCTCTTCCCGAAGGCGATCTTCGATCGCGGCAAGACCGACAAACAACTCTTCTTCGAGTGCTGACAACTCTTCTGGAAATAACACGCTCACAGGTCAATTCTCGCATTTTGAAGGCAAAGATGCGACTTGAGCCTTAACGAATGAACAATCCTGCATTGATAACCAAATCCAGGACTGGCTGAGGTGCGATTCCCAGTAACACGGTGAACGCAGCACTAGTTCCAATGGCCACCGTTGTGAATGCACTTGGCACCACAACGCTTGGACCATCAACTGGAGGCTCAGTGAAGAACATCAAAACAATGACTCTGGCGTAAAAGAATGCTGCTACGGCGCTAGCAACGACCGCAATGATCACAAGTGGAGTAGCGCCACCATCGATCGCGGCGGTAAACACTGCAAACTTTCCAGTGAAACCGCTGGTAAGTGGAATTCCTGCTAAAGCCATAAGGAACAAGGCAAAGATGCTTGCCATCCATGGAGATTTTTTGCCAAGTCCAGCCCATTGTGACAAGTGCGTCGCTTCACCTGAAGCGTCTCGTACTAATCCAACAATTGCGAACACGCCAACTGAAGTGAAGCCATAAGCAAGTAAGTAGAAAAGCGTGCTGGAAAGTCCAGCAGCACTAGTGGACACCACGCCCAGCAAAATGAATCCGGTATGAGCAACTGATGAGAATGCCAGCATGCGCTTCATGTCAGTCTGAGTAACAGCAAGCAAGGAACCCACAACCATGGATAGTCCTGCGATAACCCACATCATTGGGCGCCAATCCCAACGCATGCCACCGAAGGCTACGTAGAAGACGCGAAGTAATGCACCAAACGCAGCGACCTTAGTAGCTGCACTCATAAATGCAGTTAATGGCGTTGGTGAACCTTGGTAAACATCTGGTACCCATTGATGGAATGGAACTGCACCAACTTTGAAAAGCAAGCCAACGGCGATCAATCCAATGCCTGGAATGATGAGTCCATCATGGGAAGAATTCTCGATCGCGACCGCAACGGTACTGAAGCTTATGGATGATGTGGCTGCATAAATTAAGGCTGCACCAAATAGGAAAAAGGCACTAGAGAAGGCGCCAAGAATAAAGTACTTAAGAGCTGCTTCCTGACTGAGCAAGCGACGGCGGCGAGCCATACTTGCCATCAAATAGAGCGGAAGTGAGAAAACTTCCAGGGCAACGAACATGGTTAAGAAGTCGTTTGAGACTGGGAAAAGTAACAATCCACCAACACTGAACAAGTAAAGTGGCCAAATTTCAGTTTGCAGCCAACCTTTAGCTGTGAACTGTCGTTCATCCTCACTGCCAGGAAGTGTGGATGAACGTGAAGCGAAAGCATCACCTTGTGGATCAATTTGACGTTCCGCAAGCAAAAGCGCGGCTACAAATGAAACAAGCAGAATGATTCCCTGGGTAACCATGCCAGGCCCATCAATTGCAATTGCTCCGCTCGCAGCTATCTGACGAAGTCCCTTTATTTGACCACCGTTGGCGGCTGGATCACCGGCAAGTTCAGCAGTGGCGTTAATTACTACATAGGCAAATGCCAAAACTATGCTTGCCAAAACCAACATAAGTTGAATTGGGCGACGCAAGGTGCGTGGAATAAATGCTTCGATCAATACCGACAGAACTCCAGCTGCCAGCAAGATAATAATTGGAGCTAAAGCTTGGTATTCAACAGAAACTTTCATGAGCCACTCCCTTCAATTACGACAGCAGCTTGTGGATCAGTTACACCAACATAAGTCTGTACTTGTTCAACTGCGGGATTAATCACATCTAGCGCCACTTGTGGAACGAAACCAAGTGCAATGATGATCGCCAAAATTGGAGCAACTGCAATTAGTTCTCTTCGTGAAATCTCAGTAACGGTTTCTTCCACCTCTTTACTTGGCAAACCAGTCATCATTCTTTGGTAGAGCCAAAGTATATAGACGGCTGCCAGCACGATGCCTAGAGTCGCGATGATTGCAGCTGTTGGATTAACGGCGTAAGTTCCAGCAAGGACCAAGAATTCCGAAATGAAGCTCGACATACCAGGAAGAGCCAAGCTCGAAAGTCCTGAGATTAGGAATACTCCAGTAAGAATTGGTGCAACTTTTTGGACGCCACCAAAATCGGCAATTCGCTTTGAGCCACGACGAGAAACCAGGTACCCCATAACCAAGAACAGCGCACCGGTGGAGAAGCCATGGTTAACCATGTAGAACGAAGATCCAGCTAATCCCTGTGAAGTCATCACAAAAATTCCCATGACGATAAACCCAAAGTGCGAAATCGAGGTAAAGGCAACAAATCGCATTACGTCTGTTTGTCCAATAGCTAGAAGTGCACCATAGAAGATACTGATTACGGCAAGTACGATAATCGCCGGTGCAAAGAACTTACTTGCCTCAGGGAAAATTGGAAGTAAGAAGTGCAGCATGCCAAATGTGCCAACCTTGTCCAGCACGCCCACTAATAAGGTTGAGGTTCCTGGTGTACCTTCGGCTGTTGCATCCGGTAGCCAAGTGTGGAATGGCACCATTGGCGCCTTCACGGCAAATGCAAAGAAGAATCCTAAGAAAAGCATTTTTTGCGTTGCTGGATCCATATTTAACGTTGTTAAGGTTTCGAAGTCGAAGGTTCCTTGGCCTAATTCACGACTTGAAACTACATAAAGTCCAATGAGCGCAGCCAGCATGAACAGGCCACCAACAAGTGAATAAAGCAAGAACTTCATCGCTGCATAAGCACGCTGTGGTCCACCAAATCTTCCGATCAAGAAGTAGATCGGAAACAGCATTGCCTCAAAGAAGACATAGAACAGGAATAAGTCATTTGCGGCAAACACCCCAATGACTAAAACTTCCAAAGCCAGAATCAATGCAAAGAAGCCCTTTACGGTTCCTCGACCTGAGTTTTCCGCATCCCACCAGCCAGCAATGATTACAACTGGCACCAAAATTGCTGCCATAACAATTAGCGCGGCAGATATTCCATTAACACCCAGCGTCCAAGAGATCCCAAAAGCTGGAATCCAGTTGTAGGACTCAACATGCTGTAGTCCCCCAGATGAATTGTCTAGGCCAACCACCATAAAAATGGAACCAACCAAGGTGGCAATGGAAAAACTAAGGGCAATTTGCTTAGCCAGTTTCGCCTTCGCGGATGGCAACAAGAAAACAACTATGGATCCAACTAGTGGGATCAGCATCAACGTCGTTAGCAACATGATTAAAGCCTCACTAATAGAAGTATGAGTGCAATCAAAACTGCGCCACCAAGCATGGTTAACGCATATGAACGTGCGTAACCATTTTGTAGTCGGCGACCACGAGCGGATAGCCCACCGATAGAAGCTGCAAGTCCGCTAACTAGACCATCAATCGCTTTGGAGTCGAACCAAGTTAACGAGCGAGTTAAGTACTGACCAGGGCGCATGAAAACTGCTTCGTTCAGTGCATCACCATAAGCGTCAGCACGGGCTGCGCGAGTTAGGAAGCGAACATCTGTAGGCGCAACAACTGGTACTGGGCGGCGACCATATCGAAGCCAAGCAAACATGGCTCCACCAAGAACTACGGCAATTGTGATTGGAATCAAAACTGAATGTGAAACCGAATTTTCTGGCTTGGCATATCCAGTTACCGGTTCGAGCCAGTGCTCAATGTCTCCAACAAATAGCATTGCCATACCGCCAAAGACTGATCCAACTGCCAAAACAATCATCGGGATAGTCATCACTGCTGGGGATTCATGTGGATGAACGTCGTCTTGCCAGCGCGCTTCACCAAAGAAAGTCATCGCCATCATGCGAGTCATGTAGAACGCGGTAACGCCAGCGCCGAGCAAGGTTGCCATGCCAATAATGAAACTCTGGCTAAATGCTACATAAATGATTTCATCCTTTGACCAGAATCCAGCAAATGGTGGCACGCCAATAATTGCTAAGAATCCAAGCCCGAATGTTACGTAAGTAATCTTCATCATGGTTCGCAGTGCGCCATAGTGCCGCATGTTCACATCGTCATGCATGCCATGCATTACAGAGCCTGCCCCTAAGAACAATCCTGCCTTAAACATGCCGTGGGTAAGCAAGTGGAAAATTGCAAAGACATAACCAACAGGTCCAAGTCCAGCAGCCAAAACCATGTAGCCAATTTGGCTCATAGTTGAACCGGCAAGACCCTTTTTGATGTCATCTTTTGCAAGCCCAATAAATGCACCAAGTAGCAGAGTAATTGCACCAACAATTACGACTGCGGTGCGAGCAGTTTCAGACAAGTCAAAAATGGAGTGTGCTCTAACGATTAAGTAGACGCCTGCGGTAACCATCGTCGCTGCGTGGATAAGTGCTGAAACTGGAGTTGGACCCTCCATTGCATCAAGCAACCAAGATTGCAATGGGAACTGTGCGCTCTTTCCGGCTGCTGCCAAAAGCAGGGCTAGCCCAATCCAAGTGACAGTCGAAGATGAACCAGAAGCCACAGCTGCGTCAACGCCTTCGAAAGTTACGGTTCCAAAGGTTACAAACATAAGCATGATTGCCAGGGAAAGACCTACGTCACCAACTCGGTTAACCACGAAAGCCTTTTTGCCTGCTGCTGCAGCTGTTGGTTTCTGTTGATAGAAGCTAATGAGTAGGTAGGACGCTAGGCCAACTCCTTCCCACCCGACATAAAGCAAGAAGTAATTATCAGCTAGTACCAAAAGCAGCATTGCAGCTACGAACAAGTTCAGGTATGCAAAGAAGCGACGACGGTTTGGATCGTGCTCCATATAACCAATTGAGTAGATGTGAATCAAAGTTCCAACACCTGTAATCAAAAGCACAAAGACAATCGACAGTTGATCTAGATGTAAGCCGAACGGCACTTGGAAAGAGCCGACTGAAATCCAGTCGAATAAGTGTTGTCCAACTTCGCGCTCTTCCTCAGACTTTCCAGCCATTTGAATAAACAAAAACACGCCAAGCACAAATGAAGCGGCTGACATTGCAACAGCTAAGAAGTGTCCCCAGGCGTTGGTTCGACGGCCCCCGAGCAAGAGCACTGTGGCGCCAAGCAATGGCAGGCCAATAAGAGCGGCAATCATGTTCAGTTCCTCTAGTACTTCATCAGACTTGCTTCGTCGATCGAGGCTGATCGACGAGTACGGAAAATGGTGACGATAATTGCAAGGCCAACTACTACTTCTGCGGCTGCAACGACCATGACAAAGAATGCCACTACCAGGCCATCAAGCGTTCCGGTATTTCGAGCTGCTGCAACAAACGCAAGATTTGCAGCGTTGAGCATTAGTTCAACGCTCATGAAAACGATAATTGCATTCCTTCGAACCAAAACACCATAAACGCCAGTGGTGAAGAGGATTGCAGCAAGAATTAAGTAGTTATTTGGATTCACTTGCCCGCCTCCTCAATTGAGTTGGGCTTGGAAACTTGGCCTTCGCTGCGAAATGCATTCGGGAGTGACTCGTTAGAAATCGAACCATCTGGCAACAATGCTGGAGTATCTACCGAATTGTTTCTTGCTAAAACTCCTGGTGCTGGAAGTGGAGTTACATGGTTACCCAATGTGCGCTCGCGCTGCAATTGATCTTGCGTCTTTCGAGGCGTCCATCTTTCGTTGTGGGCCAAAACCATGGCACCAAGTGCGGCAGTGATCAACAGAGCCGACAAAGCTTCGAATGAAAACAGATAGGTTCCAAAAATTAGATTTGCTAGGCCTTGTAAGTGGCCGCCATAGCCCGCATTTACAAATGCTAATCCTGCTGAAGGTGAGGCTAAAGTGCTGGCAATCGAGGCGACGATCACGCCACCGAAAGTCAATGCAAATAACGCAGCAAGGGCTCGCTGACCTTTGATTGTTTCCAAGAATGAATCGGATGCATCCACACCTACGATCATCAATACGAAAAGGAACAGCATCATTACGGCACCGGTATAAACGATGATCTGGGTAACTCCAAGAAATGGTGCCTCAAGTGAGAAATAAAGGACTGCGATGTTGATCATCGCAAATGCGACCCAAAGTGCGCTGTGCACGGCCTTCTTCGAGCCAACCATGCCGAGTGCTCCGACTACGGCGAACGTACCCGAGACCCAAAACACTACGCTCTCGCCATTCACTACTTGTCACCTACTTTTGTTGCTGTAGGAGTTGGACTGCTACCAACTTTGCCCTCGTAGTAATCAATGGCAGTTGCACCCGGTGCCATGTCGTGTGGCGGAAGCTCCATTCCTGCCAATAGTGGAGCAAGTAAGTCTTCTTTTGTAAAGATTAACTTCTCGCGACTATCGTCGGCCAATTCATACTCATTTGTCATTGTCAGTGCGCGGGTTGGACAGGCCTCTATGCACAGTCCACACAGAATGCATCGCAAATAATTAATCTGGTAAGTACGTCCGTATCGCTCTCCTGGTGAGAAGCGCTCTTCCTCGGTGTTATCCGCACCTTCTACATAAATCGCATCAGCTGGACAAGCCCAGGCACAAAGTTCGCAACCAATGCACTTCTCTAAACCATCTGGATGTCGATTTAACTGGTGACGACCGTGGAATCGCGGCTTTGGTGGATACTTGTCACGCTCTTCTGGGTACTGCTCTGTTGTTACCTTCTTGAACATTGATAAGAAAGTGACTCCGAATCCACGGATAACTTGTGGAACTTTAGACATTGGTGCCCTCCGTAGTTTCCGTTGCGACCTGCGTAGCGGCGCCACTTGAAATCGTTGCCTTTGTGCGGCGTGATGGCTGAGCAATTTGACCTGGCATTGGCGGAACTGGGAAACCCCCCGCAAATGGATCAAACTCTAGACCCGCCTCTATCGTCTCGCGTTGCTCTTGCATCTCGTCAGCCTTCTTGCGTCGCAAGTCAAGTGCGTAAGAAATCAAAACAACTACGAGTAAGGCAGCACTTGCCGCAAATAGCAAGTTGCGCGACTCTAAGCCACCGGTGTTGCGTAGGTAGCGAGCGATTGCAACGATCAAGATCCAAACTATTGAAACTGGAATCAAGACTTTCCAGCCAAACTTCATGAACTGGTCATAACGTAATCTCGGCAAGGTACCACGCAGCCATATGAATATGAAGATGAATGCAAAGACCTTGCCAAAGAACCAAAGCATCGGCCACCAGCCAACATTGGCTTGATCCCAAAGAGAAATTGGCCACGGGGCTCGCCAGCCACCAAGGAATAATGTGGTCGCAAGCGCCGAAACCGTAACCATATTTATGTACTCAGCTAAGAAAAACAGAGCGAACTTCAAAGATGAATACTCAGTATGGAATCCACCGACCAGTTCACCTTCGGCTTCTGGCAAATCAAATGGTGCTCGGTTGGTCTCGCCGACCATTGCAGTTGTATAAATGATGAACGATGGCAACAGCAAAACGATGTACCACATTGGTTCTTGGGCTGCGACAATCTGGGACGTGGACATTGACTGTGCGTAGAGAAATACTGCGACGAATGAAAGTCCCATTGCAATTTCGTAACTGATCATCTGAGCTGAGGAGCGAAGTCCACCAAGTAGTGGGTAGATCGAACCAGAAGACCAACCAGCCAGCACGATTCCGTAAATTCCAACTGATGCAATAGCTAGAACGTACAGCACCGAAACTGGAACAGTTCCAAAAATTGATACCTGAGGTCCAAGTGGAATAACTGCAAAAGTCAAGAATGCTGCAGTCGCCGCGATAACGGGAGCGATCGTATATACCGCAAGATGGGCACCTTTAGGAATGATCTCTTCCTTTAGAGCTAACTTGATTCCATCCATCAAAGATTGCAAAAGGCCAAATGGTCCAACCCGATTCGGTCCAATTCGCATTTGCATGCGGCCAACCACTCGACGTTCAGCCCAGATTGTAAACAAAGTCATCAAGACCATGATTACGAAAACACCCAAAACTTTAACGGCGATAACAGCGCCTGGGTCGTTACCAAAGATACTTAGATCACCTTGTGCCTCGGAGCGAAACATTAGTTACCTCCCTGCGAAACATCTACAACGCAACCGGACGGCAAGTTCAAAGAGCTGCCTTCGCTGTTTGCTGGTAACCAGACAACATCGTCGGCCATTCCTGCAGTAACGATTAATGGTGCGCTCGCGCTGTTGCCACAGCAACTAACTGTTGCAGTTGCCCCATCAATTAAGTTCAACTTTTGTGCGGTGGCTGGGCTAACCCGAACTACAGCAACTCGGGCAGTGGCCGCTAGGTAAGGCTCGCCACTTTGTAATGAACCCTTATCGAGTAGGTGACGCCAAGTTGAAAGTACGGCTTGTCCGTTTCCAACAGTTTCAGCTGAAGCGGAATCTGCTTTGAGTGTGGGCTTAGAAGCACTTGCCCAAAAATCAGTTACCGAAATTGTCTTGCCTAGTTCTCGAGCCAGCTCAGCCAAAACATCAGCATCGCTCAATGCACCTGGAGTTGGGATAACCGCTGCAAAACTACGGTCACGACCTTCCCAGTTACGGAAAGTTCCAGCTTTTTCAGTAACAACTGCAACCGGCAAAACTACATCAGCTTCAGCCGTGATCTCGGTATGCCGAGTCTCAAGTGAAACTACGAACTGTGCTTTCTCTATTGCAGAAAGTAAGTCACCGTCGACATCTTCAGGTGAAACGCCACCCACTACTAGTCCCTTAATTGCTGATCCCGTAGCTGCAACAATTTCAGAAGTGTTGCGACCATTGATTGGAAGTAGTCCAGCATCAAGCGCACCGCGATCACCTGCACGTCTTGGGATCCAAGCTAACTTCGCCCCAGTCTTTGCAACTAGTTCTACGACCGCTGTCAATGCACCAGGGGTTTGGGCTGCACGTTCGCCAACCAAGATCACGCTGTCACTGGATAGGTGTGAGGAAGCAGATGCAATTACCGATGCCTCTTCACGCGGACCAGCAGCTAGCAAAGTGCCCTTCATTTTGGCTAAGCCTGCGCTCGAATACGGAGCAACAGCAAAAACCTTTGTGGTACCGCTTAATGCAGCTTTACGTAGACGTAAGAAAACAATTGGTGATTCATCTTCTGGTTCAAATGAAACCAAAAGCACACTCTTAGCTGCTTCCAAGTCTCCGTAAGTTACCTCAAGGCCCTTATTAGCTACATGGTTTGCCAGGAACGCTGTCTCTTCATTACTTACTGCGCGAGCGCGGAAATCAATATCATTTGTGCCTAGAACTTCCCGAGCAAATGATGCATATCCTTGAGCATCTTCAATAGTTACTCGGCCACCGGTCAATACTGCCGTTGCTTTTCCAGTCTTTGCCAATCCAGCAGCGGCAACGCGTAATGCTTCTGGCCATGATGCTGGAACTAAGTTGCCTGCATCGTCACGCACTAATGGATGAGTTAAGCGACCTTCATTTGTATATGGGAATGCGAATCGACCCTTGTCGCAGTTCCACTCTTCGTTAACTTCAGGTGCATCCCAAGCCAAGCGACGCATAACAGTGCTGCGACGCACGTCAGTACGAAGCGCACAACCACTTGCACAGTGCTCACATGCAGTTGGTGTACTGATCAAATCAAATGGTCGCGATCGGAATCGAT
>JBIIMD010000065.1:0-6548 GCA_044232525.1 Candidatus Nanopelagicales bacterium
ATCCAATTGATCCACGAGCCGTTGTCAATGCCTGTTTAGAGTTACTCAAGTCACGAAATTCAATTTCCCAGTAGGGAAAATCTTCGATCATGACCGAAGCAAGCTGGAAACAAGTTTTAGGAACATTGGTTTCTGGACAAGATTTGTCATTCGATCAAGCTTTTTGGGCAATGAACGAAATGATGTCTGGCACTGCTACTGACTCACAACTCGCTGGACTGGTAATTGGTCTTCGCGTTAAGGGCGAAACTCCACAAGAAGTTAGCGGCATGGTTAAGGCGATGCTTGCCAATGCAGTCGAAGTTAACTTGGATCGTATTGCCGTTGATGTAGTGGGCACCGGCGGTGACGGCGCCCATACCGTAAACATTTCCACTATGGCGGCACTGACTGTTGCGGGTGCTGGGATCCCGGTTCTTAAGCATGGCAATAGAGCTATCTCATCCAAAGCGGGGACTGCAGATGTCCTTGAGGCACTCGGAGTAGCAATAAACATGCCAACAAGTCTTTTATCTTCATGCGTAGCCGAAGCTGGAATTGCATTTTGCTTTGCGCCCTCTCATCACCCAGCAATGAAGTATGCCGCAAATGTTCGAAAAGAACTTGGGGTACCAACTGTCTTTAATGTTTTGGGACCGTTATCAAATCCAGGACAACCCGAGGCTGCGCTTTTGGGTTGTGCAGACATTCGCCTGGCACCGGTACTTGCGCAAGTTCAGCTAGATCGAGGATTCAAGTCCATTATTGTCCGAAGCACTGATGGCTTGGACGAACTTTCTACTTCAGCACCAACGCAGATCTGGGATGTAACTTCTGGCAGCTTGCGCGAATCTTTGTTGAAGCCAAGTGAACTTGGTTTGCAACCTGCAACACTGGATCAACTGCGAGGTGGCGATGCGCAATTCAATGCGCAAGTCGTTCGTGAAATTGTTGCGGGTCGAGCTGATGGAAACTACGCAGCCATCCGAGACGTAGTTGCATTAAACGCTGCAGCAACCATGGTTGCTTACGATGCCGCAAAGGGAGCTAAACGTTTTGGTCCAACCGAAGATTCAACGGTGCAGCGGATTTCTCGAGCGCTACCAGTTGCATACAGCTCACTTGATACTGGCGCAGCAAAGTCTTTGCTTGATGTTTGGGTTTCCGTTAGCCAGCGCTATGCGTTAGCTGCCAACTAGTTCACTTGCCCGAATTCGGGCTGAAATTGGATGCTGCCAAGTGTGGTTTTCGCTGATTTCAACCATTCGTGTTATTCCATTACCCAGCCAGTTAAGGACTAATTCCACTTCAGAAACCAGCGTTGGTAGTGAAAGATTCGATGGAACTGAATTCTTAAGTTCAAACACATAAGGCTTAGGGTCAACGCCTGGAGGAGCAATTATCGCTGCTGCAAATCGACCATGAGAAATTGCCTGAATCTCCCAGCCACCTACCGAATTTGGTTGGGCAGCAATTATGAGTGGAATCGCTGAGATCTCGCGCAACCTGGCAGATCGATAAACGCCATCTTCTAGTGCATGCATGCGGTCGCGCACTAAAGCTGCAGCTTCAAACTTTTCGTCCCCAACCAGATCCACAATCATGTCCATCAATTTTTTAGACGCGACAGCGGAGTTCCCAGAAAGGATTGAATTAGCGTTCGAAACTATTTCTTCATAACCAACAGTTTCTGCACCAGTTACACAAGGCGCGATGCATCGTTTCATTTCATAGAGCACGCAGGGAGAAATTGATGACTTGCTAGTAATGCGTTCTTTGCACTGACGGACATCAGTTGTCTGATGCATGGCATACATAGCCAGCTCCGCACTACTTCCATTCCGAAATGGACCAATAGCAATGCGATCAGTATCAGGTAAGTGAGATTGGCGAGAAAGTGAGAGTCGAGGGAATCTTTCATTGGTCATTGTTACCCAAGTAGTTTTCTCTGGATTCCTAGAGCGGAAGTTGTAGGTGGGGCGCAGTTCGTTGATCATCCGCAATTCTCGAATCGATGCCTCTAGCTGTGTGCTACACACGTGAGCATCAACTCGTTGGGCCAGCTCAACCATTGCCGTCATTCGACTTCGAGTTTCAGCTGCTGTGAAATACGACATCACTCGTTTTCTTATGTTTGTAGATGTTCCAACATAAAGTGGTCGGTTATTGCCGTCATAAAAAATGTATACACCAGGTTTTTCTGGAAGCCCTTCTGCTAAGTAGCGCTTGCGCCTTCGTTTCTCAGTTGCTGGACCACTATAAGTTTGCAAACCTTCAAGGTCATGCACACCCAAATTGCCAACTCGTTCAATTAGTCCATGTAATACCGATGTAGTTGCCCGGGCATCATCTAGTGCGCGATGAGTCGGACTAACAGGTGTCCGAAAGAATTGCGCCAATGTTGAAAGCTTTCGATTTCTTACTTCATCTTTCCGAAGAATTTTCCGAGCCAAAGTTACTGTGTCTAAGACAATTGGTTTAGGCCATTCGATATCAAATTTGGCGCAAGCAGATCTCAAGAAACCAACATCAAAAGGTGCATTATGTGCAACTAATACGGGTTGATCGCCCGATTCAAAATTTGCAAATGCCAGGAATTCACGAACTGCTGAGGCAACACTCGGAGCGTCTGCAACATGGTGATCTGTAATGCCAGTCAGCATTGAGATGAATGCTGGGATTGGAACCCCAGGTGCACAAAAAGTGCGAAACTCACCAATGACTTCTCCGCCGCGAACTTTCACTGCACCTATTTCAGTAATACCGGCATCGACCGGTTTCCCGCCTGCAGTCTCTAGATCAACAACTACAAATGTTGTGTGCGCAAGAGGTCTGCCAATGTCGGAAATCGTCAGAGCAGCTCCACCTAATTTGCCTTCATAAACTTTCGGGATTCCAAGCAATCCCGAAGCGTGGCTTTGACTCATAATGGGGACTTTACTTGTAAACACCGACAATATCGGGATGCGCCTGGTTCTCACTGAGCCCCGACACGGCTGCAAAAAACTGTCAGAGGGCTCTCATAACGTTGACGTTAGTTAGACACCCGAGACTTTTTAGGAGTCCCATATGTTGATTGATTGCGCGAGCTGCGTCATGCGAGACATTGCTTGTTCCGATTGTGTTGTTACGGCACTATTGGGGCCAATGCCAGAATCACTAGAGCCGCACAAGAATATTTTAGATGTCCTTGCTACTGCGGGTTTAGTTGCACCACTGCGATTGATTAAGGGTGATTCAGGCCCAAATCATTCGACCGCAATTGCTTAAGTGATGCATTTTTCATCCAACTGGCCCAATACGGCAAGATGTAACCATGGGTCGGACGCTTGTTATTACCAATGATTTCCCACCTCGTCCTGGTGGAATTCAAACCTTTGGCTACGAGATTGTTCGCAGATTCGAACCAGACTCAGTAACTGTACTTACCTCCGATTGGGAGGGTGCCGCCGAATTTGATGCCGCACAAGATTTTAAAGTTATCCGAGCAAAGACCAAAACCCTTTTACCTTCAAGATCAATTCTGGCTATGGCGCGAGAGCTAGTGGTTTCCGAAAACATAAGTCGAGTTTTATTTGGCGCCGCAGCTCCACTTGGATTGCTGGCATCACCACTTCGAAAACTAGGCGTAACAAACATTGTGGGCATGACCATGGGTCATGAAACTGGTTGGGCTATGACACCTGGAACTAAGCAAGCTTTGCGCAAAATTGGTAACGACACTGACTACTTGACCTACCTCAGTGGGTATACGGCTGAGAAAATTGCAAAGGCGTTGAGCCCTGAGGCGGTTGTAAGGATGCGACGCATCGTTCCTGGTGTCAATCTCACGGAGTTCTCGCCGGCCAATTCAAGTTTTGGCAATCAACTCCGCGCCGAGCTGGGGTGGGCCGATCGCCCAGTCATTGTCTGCGTTTCTCGATTGATGGCCCGCAAGGGTCAAGATGAATTGATTCGAGCCCTGCCTGAAGTGCACCGAATCTCACCACAGGCCAGTTTGATAATCGTTGGCGAAGGTCCATATCGAAAAGACTTAGAAGGCCTCATCACGAAACTTGGTCTTGAAAAATTCGTTCATATGACAGGAAAAGTGAGTCAAAGTGATTTACCAAAGTGGTACGCAGCTGGTGACATCTTTGCCATGCCGTGTCGAACTCGCATGGCTGGTTGGGATGTCGAAGGTCTTGGCATTGTGTTTCTTGAAGGATCCGCAACAGGATTGCCAGTAATTGTTGGTGACTCTGGAGGAGCAATAGATGCTGTGCTTGATGGCGAAACTGGATTTCTAGTGGATGGTAACAACACAAGTGAGATCGCCCAGCGAATTTCATTCTTAATCTCTAATCCAGACGTAGCCAAAAAAATGGGCAAAGCCGGACGTAACTGGGTTTCCCAGGAGTGGACTTGGGACCAAAACTTTAAGCGGTTGGATGGTCTGCTTTCAGGTGTAGATTTTGCTGACTAATTTCTTTCATATTCTGCCATGCAATAGCAGTAGCCCAAAGCAAAGTTAAAATCCGGATTGCATGTGCTGCAACGGCATGCAAACCACCTTGTTGAAAACTGATGTACCACCATGGATAAATCAGTTGTCCAATACCTGCACTTAGGAAAATCAAAAATGACATTTTCCTAAAGTTTTTCTGCGGAGCAAATGCACAAACTGCGAGTAGGCCAAATACCCAAACCATGTATTGCGGCGATAGAACTCGACTAGTAACTATGGAGATCAAAACTGCCAGTAGCGCAATGTCTGCTGGGTTAGCTGAGGTCAGTTTTCCAGATACTTTCCAGAAAAATAGAATTCCAAGTAAAGCCAGGCCAACCAAAGTGATCAGCAGAGAAACAATGGAAGTTCCCGACGCAACAACTTCAATCGCGCCATATTGAAATGCCGAAGAGACGTTTCCAGGGCCGGCATTCCAAAGTTGATAGGGAAGCGCGCCAACTGATTCGATCTGAAGCCCACGAGATCGCTGACCTCCGATAAATGAAAAACTCTCACTCCACCAGAGGCTAAGCAGCAAGCTTCCAGCTGTAAATGTTCCAGCAAACCAAGCAATCACCTTTAGCGCTGAACTCTTCGGTGTTGCGAGCAACAAAAGTACGGGCCAAACCTTCAGTAGGGCACCAACTGCAATCGCGATTCCAAACTTGCGTGCCTGACTTACTGAAAGCAACGCTGCAACTGCGGCAAGTGTTACGAAAACATCGAAGCGTCCCAGAATTATCGGACCCATAATTAGTGGAGCCAAAATCCAGATTAAAGCCGGTGCTGAATTTTGTGTTTCGCGTCCTCGGCGTAGCAACAACAGATAGATTGCCAAATCCGCCAAGGTAGCGAGAAAAACAAATCCAACCGTGTTACCGGCAATCAAATAGCCAGCAAGAAACACCACAGCTGCTAATGGCGGGTATTGCCACATTGGATCATTAATTGGGAAGAACGAATCGGCAATATTTCCAGCCCACCAGTCGTACAAGCGGACATCACTGAACAAGAACTCAGATTCGGGGTAGAAGATGACTCCAAACCCAGATAGCAGTACCCACACTCTTGTTGATAACCAGCCAAAAGTCAGTGGCACTACCCGCATGGATTTCCGATCTAGAGACAAAATGTAAGAGGTCTAAGCGTAATGGAGACATTTAATGGAGCTTCTAAAACCGCCAAAAGCAACCAATTTTTAGCATGGTAATTGCTGATACCGCCTACGTTGGCTACCGTAAGGGTTGTGTCTGAAAGCGATAAGTTCTACAAGTTTCTGAAAAAGGTTGCCATTGGTCCGGCAATTGAGGTCGCATTCCACCCCTGGGTTGAAGGGTTAGAGAATATTCCAGAGACTGGTCCAGCAATTCTGGCCAGCAATCATCTGTCTTTCTCAGACTCCATTTTCCTGCCGATCGCGGTGCCACGAAAAATTACGTTTATGGCCAAGAGTGAATACTTTGAAGGACCAGGCGTTCGAGGCAAGGCAACTGCAGCTTTCTTCCGGGGTGCTGGCCAAGTTCCAGTGGATAGAACTGGTGGGAATGCCAGCACGGCTGCAATTAGTACGGGAGTTCGCCTTCTCAGCGAGGGACACTTATTGGGTATTTACCCAGAAGGAACTCGCTCAACAGATGGCCGACTTTATCGAGGCAAAACTGGTGTCGCGCGCATGGCACTTGAGGCGCGAGTTCCTGTTATTCCGGTTGCAATGATCAACACTGAAATGGTTCAACCAATTGGAAGGTCGCGACCTAATTTTGGTGTTGAAGTGGGCATTCGCATAGGAGAGCCTCTTGATTTCTCCCGATACTACGGAATGGAAGATGATCGCTTTGTGCTGCGCTCACTGACTGATGAGATCATGTACCGAATCATGGATTTGTCTGGACAAGAATATGTCGACAAATACGCATCCAGATCAAAACGACCTGACTAATTTCGTTCAGTGAAAGCCACTTAGTGGCTTAGCAATTTCCCTTTAGGTTGACCGATGGCATTCAATAAATCGTCAAACCACAATTGCTCAGTATTAAAAGGTTTCGCACCTGCAACACGATCAAATTCACAGGCGCGAATC
>JBIIMD010000089.1:0-4010 GCA_044232525.1 Candidatus Nanopelagicales bacterium
CAAGACTTCACATTGATGATCTAGCTGAACTTTTGGAGACTGAAATTCCAGATGAGGGTGTGGACACGGTTGGTGGCCTAATGGCTAAGCGACTTGGCATTGTTCCAATTCCTGGTGCAACAGTCGACATTGGAAGCTGGAAACTGACGGCTGAATCTACGGCTGGCCGTCGCCATCGAATTGATACCGTGGTGATCTCTCGAGACACTTTTGTTGTTGAAGTTGAAGATGAAACAAATGAGTGATTGGAATTCCGAAGACGACAAGTTGGCGATACTTGCTAAAGGTGCTCGTTCGCGTGTACAAGCCAATTCTGGAGCTGCGCTTCGCGATGAAACTGGCAGGACGTATGCCAGTGCTGAAGTTTCTATCGGAGCGCTTAAGTTATCAGCTATAGAAATGGTTGTGGCACAAGCGGTGGCTTCTGGCTCTACAGGAATTGAGTCAGTAGTTTTTTCCGGACAGGGTGATTCGAGCGTTTCTGATTCTGATGTCGATTTAGTTCGGGCTTTTGCGGGCGCAGGTATTCCTATTCATGTAATTGATGAGACCAACAGCCCTGTTGATATCCGATTAACGTGACTGGTTCAAACTTAGGTGCTGCATTAAACGTTTCGTCTCCAAAAAATGGCAGACAGCTTGCAGTAGTTTCGGTTTTGCTGGCTTGTGTCTTATTCAGTACCAGTGCAACAGGTCGAGCGTATCTAGATTTTCCAGGTAGCAGCATCTCAGTTGGTGCTTGGCGGGTATTTCTGGGTGGAATTGGCTTGGCTGCATACGCAGCAATTCGCTATGGAACTTCTGGCTTACGCAGACTTGTTAAGTTACCAGTTGTTTGGGTAATGGCTTTTGCGGTACTTGCTTACCAGATATCATTTTTCATCGGTGCAGCCCGAATTGGTGTCGCGATGGGAACTCTCGGTGCACTAGCCACTGCACCATTTTTTGCTGGAGTTCTTGGTTGGATAGTTGGAACTGGAAAACCATCGACAATTTGGGCGATATCGACAGTTATGGGCGTAATTGGTTTAGCACTTATAACTGGTGTCAGCGAAGTTCGTGACAACCTAGGCTTCTTCGCAGTTTTCATATCTGGAGTTATGTACGCGATCTTCACGGTTTTTGGAGTCAGGCTTACTCGCACACATGATGTGACAGGTGCGGAAGTTCTTGGCGCAGCTTTTGGAATCGGTGCAGTTCTGTCACTTCCAATAGTTTTGTTTACAAGTGCTTGGATAAATAGTGCGCTATTAGTTGGATTTGTGCTCTACATTGGCCTGGCAACCACAGCTCTTGGTTACATTTTGTTCGGAAATGGCTTAACTCATTTGAGTCCTGGGACTGTATCGACACTAACTTTGGCTGAACCGGTGTTGGCAACCTTGATGGGTGTTTACATCTTGGGTGAAGCCATGAATCTACGGGGTTGGATCGGTTGTGCCGTAATCATTGGGGCTTTGGCCTTACTGGGTATCGTTGAATCACGGACCCCAACTAATTCAAATCTGGAGACTTCAAATGCGTAGTGGTTTTGCTTGCATTGTGGGCCGTCCAAATGTTGGTAAGTCAACGTTGACGAATGCACTTGTGGGACAAAAGGTTGCAATCACCTCAGATCGTCCGCAAACTACCAGGCACACAATACGTGGCATCGTAACGAAACCAGAAGGTCAATTGATCTTGATCGACACTCCTGGTGTTCATAAGCCAAAAACCCTGCTCGGCGAAAGACTCAATGCGTTAGTCGCAGATACTTGGTCTGAAGTGGATGTAGTTGTTATGTGTTTTCCAGCCAATGAAGCAATCGGTCCAGGCGATCGGTTTATAGCAGAGCAGATCGCAGCGATACCGCGGGTCAAAAAAGTAGCTGTTGTTACCAAAATTGATGCAACCGATAAACAATCAGTTGGCGAGCAGTTACTTGCGGTGCAGAAACTAGGACAAGAACTCGGAATCGATTGGACCGAACTTGTGCCAGTTTCGGCAGTTGCTGATAATCAAGTGGATCTTCTTAGCGACTTGCTCATGGGAATGTTGCCAGAGGGTCAGATTCTTTACCCAGACGGGGAATTGACTGATGAGCCAGAACTCATCATGATTGCTGAACTGATTCGGGAATCAGCACTTGAAGGAGTTCACGATGAACTGCCACACTCGATTGCTGTTGTTATTGATGAGATGTCTATGCGGGCAGATCGATCTGAAGATAAGCCGCTGATGGATATCTTTGCGCTCATTTATGTCGAGCGGGAAAGTCAAAAACATATTGTGATTGGTAAGGGTGGAAGTCGGTTAAAGGAAGTTGGAACTGAAGCCCGAATTGCCATTAGCAAAATGCTTGGCGTCCCGGTTTATCTAGACATTCGCGTCAAAATCGCTAAGGACTGGCAACGCGACCCAAAGCAGTTATCAAGACTCGGTTTTTAGGTTTTCTGCTTAGGCTTTTTGCCTTGAGCTTTTTCGATTTCAGCTAGCTCTGGGATTAATTCATAACGTTTGCCATACGTGTCGAGTAAAGCGACTAAAGCTGCGGCAACGGGGACTGAAACGATCGCTCCAACTGCGCCAAATAAATTGGCAAAGACAATTACGGATCCAAATGCAACGGCAGGATGGATATCCATTGTGATTCGACTTAATCGTGGAGATAACAGGTAGTTCTCAATCTGCTGGTAAACCGAAGCAAAGATGATAACGAACAGCGCATTCATTGGATTATCAAATACTGCAAAGAGCACTGGAATCAAGATTCCGATGTAGGTACCAATAGTCGGAATGAATTGACTTGTTATGCCAGTAATCAATCCCATTGGCAGCCAATACGGCAAACCGATTGCGGCAAAGAATAATGAGTGCGCAGTTGCAGATGCAAGGGCGAGTAGTAATTTAGAAATTACAAACCCACCAGTTTTTTTCACTGTGATGTCCCAAGTTGTAACAACAACTTTCTGGGCAGCTGGATTCATCATTTCTCCAAGAGTCTTACGAAGTCTTGGTGCGTCTGCTGCTAGGTAGAAAGAAAAAAGTGCAAGTGTCAAAAGTTGGAATAGACCACCGACGATCCCTGAAACAATTCCAACAAACCCACCTGCGAAGTTACTTGCCCATTCTGCGATCTGTGTGGGCTGAATGTTTAACTGAGTTATTAGGGCTTCTGGATCAAGATCCTGGTCAAACGTCGTGTTAAACCAATTAGTTAAGTCTGTGACCAATGCTGGCAAATCTGAGATTAAAGACGAGGCTTGTGAGAAAAGAATTCCACCAAAAAGTGCCACGAAGGCACCAGCAACAATTGTCACACCCAACATGACCACACCCGTTGCAGATCCTCTGCGCCAGCCTTTACTGGCTAATGCCGATACTGCCGGCTCCATTGCAATTGCAAATAGTAGGGCGAGTAGCAGTAGGAGAATGAAGCTGACATTCTTTTGGAAAATCCATAAACCCAGCATGGCTGCGGAAGTAAAAAGGATTAAGGTTCGAAAAACCCACTTGATTGATGCTTTATCGAAGCCAGTTACTCTGATGGGTTCATTCGGCGAAGTATTCATAAAAAGAGGTTACCTGACCAGCACTTCACCAATGGGCGTGACACCATAGTCCTATGCCAAGTTACCGCGCCGAAGCAATAGTTTTGCGTACTCACAAGCTTGGCGAAGCGGATCGAATCATTACTTTACTGACGCGCGAGCGAGGTAAAGTGCGAGCCGTGGCTAAAGGGGTTCGTCGAACCAAAAGTAAATTTGGTGCTCGCCTTGAGCCATTTAGTCGAGTTGATCTGCTGGTGTACGAAGGGAAATCGCTGGACATAATCACGCAGGCTGAATCGTTGAATGCTTACGGTCAAGATTTAGCGCTGGATTATTCACTTTGGACAGCTGGGCAAACTATGTTGGAAACGGCAGATCGACTAACTCCTGAAGATTCAATCTCCGCAGAATCGCAGTATCTGCTGCTGGTTGGAGCACTTAGGACTTTAGTAACTGGTGAACACGCAGCAAATCTTGTCC
>JBIIMD010000066.1:0-6454 GCA_044232525.1 Candidatus Nanopelagicales bacterium
CCATCAACTGGCGATGGCGACAACTTCGGTTTGTTGCTAGCCAAGGACAGCCCAATCACATCCTGTGTTTCACAGGCAGTGGATGCTATTACCGCCAGTGGCGAACTTGCTGAAATCACTGCAAAGTGGCTTTCAACAGACGCTGGAGCACCAGTACTTAAATAGTGCTGGTTTAGTTAGATCATGAATAACGACAGCCCGGCCCGAGATAACTCGGGTCGGGCTTTGTCGTGGACTCCAAGCCAACGCGAACTTGAGCGTCAGGCATCACGCAAATCCATTGGTCGCAGGAAGGCCCTGATTGCGACACTTTCATCGGTGATTGTGATCGGTGCATTAATCGGCCTGATTATTACTTCGCCAGGTTGGCAATCAGTTAAAGACACTTTCTTTGATTGGTCATATGGCGGTGAAGTTCTCGGCGCTGTCGCTAAAGGTTTAGTCGTAAACATTCGACTAACAATCATTGCAGCGATTCTGATCGGAATCTTTGCGATGATCCTGGCATTGCTTCGCACCTCACGTTCAGCAGCACTTACCCCGTTTCGAATTTTGGCAACGGCATATGTAGACATTTTCCGTGGCGTGCCTTTATTGCTTGTAATCCTTTTGATTGGTTTTGGTGTACCTGCACTTCGGATCGAAGGCTTAACAAATAGCGTTCTAATTCTTGGAACCACAGCAGTAGTTCTCACTTACTCGGCCTACGTTGCTGAAGTAATTCGAAGTGGAATTCTTTCGATTCATCCAAGTCAGCGCGCTGCGGCACGCTCTCTTGGATTAAGTTCTTCACAAACTATGAGGCACGTAGTTCTGCCACAAGCACTTAAGCGCGTGGTTCCACCACTGCTTAATGATTTAGTAGCGCTTCTAAAGGACACCGGCCTAGTTTCGATCCTGGGTGTCACCGATGCAGTTCGCGCCGCACAAATCGCCAGTTCGCGAACTTTCAACTACACGCCATATGTAACAGCTGCAATTTTGTTCCTGTTAATCACAATTCCACTAACTCGTTACACCGATCGGGTACTAGCTAAGTCAATCAAGCGCCAGAATGCGCAAGGCGCAGCATGAACGTATTAGAAGTAAAGAACCTGCGAAAGAGTTTTGAAGAAAATGTGGTTTTGAACAACCTTTCACTTGATGTTCCCGACCATACTGCGACGGTATTAATTGGGGCATCGGGTTCTGGTAAGTCAACACTTTTGCGTTGCATCAACTTGTTAGACACCATTGACGATGGCTCAATCTATTTGGATGGAAAGGAAATCTCTGATCCAAAAGTTGATGTTGATGATGTGCGAAAAAGTCTAGGAATGGTTTTTCAGTCCTTTAATCTTTTCCCACACATGAGCGTGTTAGACAACATCACGCTGTCGCCGATTCGGGTTCATAAGATGTCTAAATCTCAAGCGCGTGATGAAGCAATGACATTATTGCGACGTTTTGATTTAGCAGATAAAGCTGATCAGTATCCAGATCGACTAAGTGGTGGACAACAACAACGCGTTGCAATTATCCGATCAATTGCAGTTAAGCCACGACTGCTATTGCTTGATGAAGTGACGTCTGCCCTTGATCCAGTTTTAGTTAACGAAGTGCTTTCAATTGTGCGCGACTTAAAGTCCGATGGCATGGCGATGGTCTTAGCAACTCATGAAATGGGATTTGCAACCCAAGTAGCAGACGAAGTGTGTTTCTTAAAAGATGGAAATATTATTGAGCGAGGACCTGCGTCGCAAGTTATTTCCGCACCACAACAAGAGGAAACTAAAGATTTCCTTCGCCGAGTTCACGAAGCCGGGCGACTCTAGGCGCCAGGGTGATCGATAACTCGTGCATGAAGTGAGGTCCGTCCTTGCAGAGCCGCACGAACCGCACGGTGCAACCCATCTTCCAAATAGAGTTGACCATTCCAGCGCACAACATGCGCAAAAAGGTCACCAAAGAAAGTTGAATCACTAGCTAGCAGGGCGTTCAAGTCCAGGGTGCTGCGAATTGTGGACAGGTCTGCCAGTTTGATTTGCCGCGGCGCCAAAGAGCCCCATTCCTCACTGGCAATGGATAGCTCAGGATATGGACGCTCATTTAACACTGACTTAAAGATCACACTTAAACAATAGGGAAAACCCTGCTAAGTATGGGTATTTCACTATTTGGGTATGTCGCTAGCAGCGAACAGAGCTCACATAATGGTCACAGAGTTTAGCGGTCAGGGCCATTGGGTAGTACCGTAAAGATTCAAATAAATACGCGATTTTAAAGGGCGTTGGTTTCTAGAGCATGAAGATTAAGTCACTTTTTCGGTCCCCACTTACTTGGATAATTCTTGCCGTAGTGGCGTTGTTGATCGGCAGCAATACTGTCACTGGAAGTGCGTCAGCGGAAAAAGTAGACACCTGGAAGATTGTCGATGACATCCAGCAAGGTCGCGCCAAGTCCGTGACATTGGTAGATAAAGACCAACTAATCAATGTCATTCTGACTGATGACACAAAACTTTCCGCTAACTACATCGCTGGCCAAGGTACTGACTTAGTTGATCTTCTAGATTCTGAAAAGACTAAAGGTAATTTACCTGACGGATATAACGTAATTGTCCCGAAGCAGTCCTTTATCGTAAGTCTGCTTGCATCTGTGCTTCCAATTATTTTGATTTTAGGCTTGCTGTTCTATTTCATGGGGCAAATGCAAGGTGGCGGTAAGGTCATGCAGTTTGGTAAATCAAAAGCCAAAATGATTACCAAAGATATGCCACAAACAACTTTCGCTGATGTTGCTGGCGCTGATGAAGCTGTTCAAGAACTTTTAGAAATCAAAGAGTTTTTGCAAGAGCCTGCAAAGTTCCAAGCTCTTGGTGCAAAGATTCCAAAGGGTGTACTTCTATACGGAGCGCCTGGAACAGGTAAGACTTTGCTCGCACGGGCAGTTGCCGGCGAAGCGGGTGCTCCATTCTTTTCCATCTCAGGCTCTGACTTCGTAGAAATGTTTGTTGGTGTTGGCGCCAGCCGAGTTCGTGACTTGTTTGAGCAGGCAAAAGCAAATGCTCCAGCCATTATCTTCATCGATGAAATTGATGCAGTTGGTCGTCATCGTGGCGCCGGTATGGGTGGTGGCCACGACGAACGTGAACAAACTTTGAACCAGATGCTGGTTGAAATGGATGGCTTCGATGGCAACACTGGAGTAATTCTGATTGCGGCAACCAACCGTCCAGATATTTTGGATCCAGCGTTACTTCGCCCAGGTCGCTTTGATCGTCAGATTTCGGTTGATGTTCCAGATTTAGTTGGTCGCCGTGATGTGTTGGCTGTGCACGCAAAGGGTAAGCCAATAGCCGACGACGTAGACCTAATGGCAGTTGCTCGTCGCACGCCAGGATTTTCAGGTGCTGACTTAGCTAACGTTTTGAACGAAGCTGCATTGCTTACCGCTCGAACCGATCAAAAGATCATTACCAACGCAACACTTGACGAAGCTATCGATCGCGTATTGGGTGGGCCGCAAAAGCGAACTCGAGTTATGGGTGAGCACGAAAGATTAATTACTGCGTATCACGAAGGTGGACACGCACTTGTTGCTGCCGCACTTCCAAATACTGATCCCGTTCATAAGGTAACAATTTTGCCTCGTGGCCGTGCTCTTGGGTACACAATGGTGCTGCCAGAAAGTGATAAGTACTCAACCACCAGAAGTGAAATGCAAGATCAACTTGCTTACATGCTTGGTGGGCGCGCTGCCGAAGAAATGGTTTTCCATGATCCAACAACGGGCGCCAGCAACGACATTGAAAAGGCAACATCGGTAGCTCGCAAGATGGTTATGCAGTTTGGTATGACTGAGCGTCTTGGTGCTATCAAGTACGGTGCAGAATCTGGGGAAGTATTTATGGGTCGCGACATGGGTCATGGCCGTGAGTACTCTGAAGAAGTTGCTTCCGCAATTGACGAAGAGGTACGCGCATTTATAGATGTTGCGCACCATGAGGCCTACGAAATTCTTGCTGAGAACCGAGATGTTCTAGATGCACTGGTTATCGAATTGCTTGAGAAGGAAACGCTTAACCGCGAAGAAATCGAACGAATCTTCGAGCCACTAAAGCGTCGCCCAGGTCGCCCAGCTTGGACTGGTTCGGCTCGTCGTAACCCAAGTGATCGCCCGCCAGTTGATGTTCCACCTTTGGCACTTACTAATGCATTTGGCCCAAAGCCCGTAACTAAGGCGACAGATGCGACAGCATCGGAGTCCGATGCTCCTACGCCTGATGGCACAGAAACATCACAGGCTGACGCGTGAGCATCGATCCAATCGAACAATTAAGCGAACCCCCTGCGCTACAACCTTTTGATGCAGTAAAAGTTGAAGCTGCAATTAGAGAATTGCTAATTGGCATTGGCGAAAATCCAGATCGGGAAGGCTTGGCGCAGACTCCAGCTCGAGTTGCTAAGTCGTATTCTGAAATTTTTGGTGGCCTGCATCAGACTGCCCACGATGTTCTGACAACCACTTTTTCTTTGGGTCATGACGAGTTAGTAGTCGTAAGAGATATCCCTATCTATTCCACATGTGAACACCACCTCCTGCCATTCCACGGAGTTGGCCATGTTGGTTACATCCCAGGCGAAGATGGCAAAATTACTGGACTCTCAAAGATCGCGCGATTAGTCGACATGTATTCACGTCGTCCACAAGTTCAAGAACGCTTAACAACTCAAATAGCAGACGCGATGACTGATATTCTCGGCGCACGTGGTGTGATCGTAGTAATTGAATGTGAACACCTATGCATGTCGATGCGCGGAATTCGCAAGCCAGGATCCACAACACTAACGTCAGTGGTCCGTGGTCAGCTGCGCGATCCAGCAACGCGTGTTGAAGCAATGTCACTAATTAACGGAAAGTAACTTTCCATGTTGCATCCAAGTGGCCTGCCAGAAAATCTGTGCACCCTAGATCGCACACTTGTAATGGGCGTACTTAACGTCACACCAGATTCCTTCAGTGACGGTGGCCGATTTAATGATCCAACGATTGCAATAAATCACGCACTTCAAATGATTAAAGATGGTGCCGACATCATCGACATCGGTGGTGAGTCAACACGACCTGGTTCAGAACGCATTTCCGTGCAAACTGAACTCGATCGAGTTCTGCCAGTGATTTCAGCTTTGGTTGGTTCTGGTGTCGCAATAAGTATTGATACTATGCGAGCGCAAGTTGCTAGCGCTGCAATTTCAGCTGGTGCTTGCATGATTAATGATGTCAGCGGTGGCAAATCAGATCCCGAGATGCTGAGTTACGTGGCATCTTTGAAGACGCCATATATCTTGATGCACTGGCGAGGTCCATCAAACATTATGAACAGTCTGACTGATTACGACGATGTAGTAGCAGATGTCACTGCTGAGATTAGTCATCAAGTTGATGTGGCAGTTGCTGCCGGAATTGTCCGGGAACGCATTGCGATTGATCCAGGCATTGGTTTTGCAAAAACCGTTGATCAGAATTGGCCAATCTTGAAGCACCTGGATGCTCTTGAGGAATTGGGCCTGCCAATCTTGATGGGAGCATCTCGCAAGAAGTTCTTGGGCGAATTACTCGCAAAAGATGGGGTGGCTCGAAACTCAGATGAGCGAGAGAGTGCAACCACTGCGATCTCCACACTTATGGCCGCTCGTGGACTCTGGGCAGTTCGAGTCCACGATGTTAAGGCTTCAAGTGATGCGATAGCTGTAGTAGATCGGATAGCGAAAACCTCATGACTGACAAAATCCATCTAACGGGTGTCTCTGGTATTGGGTATCACGGAGTTTTTGAACAAGAAAAGCGCGAAGGTCAAACATTTAGCGTGGACATTGAAGTAACTTCAGATTTCTCGGCAGCAGTTAAGTCTGATGATGTTCGTGACACAGTTAACTATGCCGAGCTTGCTGATATCGCACATGCGGCCATTACAGGTGAACCATTTGATTTGATCGAAAAACTAGCTGATGCAATTGCTCGTGATTGCCTGGACATAGCTGGAGTAACCTCCGTAACGGTAACTGTGCACAAACCAAATGCACCCATCGAAGTGCCATTTGAAAATGTTTCAGTTTCTAGGACCTTGCCATAATGAAAGCCACGATTAGCTTGGGTTCAAATCTTGGTGATCGCCTACAGTATTTACAGAACGCACTGAATTCAATTAATGAATTGACTGGAACTCAAGTTCACTCGGTATCACCAGTTTTTGAAACTGATCCCGTAGGTGGCCCAGAACAAGGTCAGTATCTAAATGCAGTCGCCGTTGTGAAAACCATATTGTCGCCAGAACAATTCTTAGCCGCAACGCAAGAAATCGAATTGGCTCAAGACCGCGAACGCAAAGAGCGCTGGGGACCTAGAACTCTCGACATTGACTTGTTGGCAATGGATACTGAAGTTAGGTCAACTCCGGAATTGGAACTACCTC